>DASWDC010000072.1:0-3215 GCA_036395655.1 Actinomycetota bacterium
GACCCGCTACCACCCCTTGAGGCCGACCTGTCGGACCTCCCTGGGAGAGACCTGCTGCCGAACCCACCTGACGGGGGAAGACGGCTCGGCCGCTGGGTCGTCGGGTGAGGAACCTCTCGAGGAGATCGACGAGGTCGCCGAGGTCGCCGAGGTCGCCGCGGAAGCATGTGGGGACCAGCGATCCACAAGATTTGCCTACTCCTCTCGGTCCAGTTCCTCCCGGTCCAGGGCCGTGTCACTGTTCGCTGAGGTACTCGTGGACGAGCTGGATGGCGATGGAGCCGTCGCCGGCGGCGGACGCGACCCGCTTGACCGACCGGTAGCGCACGTCGCCGGCCGCGAACACCCCGGGCATGCTCGATTCCAGCAACAACGGTAGGCGGCCCAGCGGCCATCGGTGCGGGGGCCTGGAGTCCTGGGCAGGTCGCGGCCGGTGAGGACGAACCCGCGATCGTCACGTGTGAGAGTGTCGGCGAGCCAGTCGGTGTGCGGCTGGGCGCCGATCAGGCCGATCAGGATGAACAGCGCCGCCGCCGGGACTTCTGCGGGCGGCCCGCCGCTGATGTCTTGGAGCGTGAGGCCCTCCAGCTGACCCGCGCCGTGGACGGCGGCGACCTGGGTGTGCAGGCGGACGGTGAGGTTGGCCGTGTGGCCGATCTCCTTGACCAGGTAATCGGACATGCTGACCGCCAGTGACTGACCCCGGGCCAGGATCGTGACGTGGGCGGCATGCCTGGCCAGGTGCAGGGCGGCCTGGCCGGCGGAGTTGCCGGCCCCGACCACGAAGACCTCCTGGCCCGCCATGGCCGCGGCCTCCGCGACGGCCGCGCCGTAGAACACCCCAGCGCCGCTCAGGCGGTCCAGGCCGGGGACATCCAGGCGCCGGTAGGACACGCCGCTGGCAAGCACGACGGCCCGGCTGGTCGCCTGGCTCCCGTCGGCCAGGGTCAGGACCCGGTGGGCTCCGCTGGTGTGCAGGCCGGTCGCGACGTTGAAGACGAAGCTCGCGCCGAACAGCCACGCCTGCTCGGACGCCCTGCTGGCCAGCTCCCGGCCGCTGACCCTCGGGGGAAGCCGAGGTAGTTGCGGATCAGCGAGCTGGTGCCGGCCTGGCCGCCGACCGCCTCGCGCTCCAGCTGCAGGGTGTGTAGCCCCTCGGACGCGCCGTAGGTGGCGGCGGCCAGGCCGGCTGGGCCGGCGCCGACGATCGCCACGTCATAGACGCCGGGATCGGGTCGGGTCTCGCCGCCGGCGGCGCCGACGATCTCGGCCACCGACGGGTCGACCAGCACCCGGCCATCCCACATCACCACCACCGGCAGCCGCGTCCCATCCTGGTGGGCTTCCCGAAGGAGCTGGCGTCCCTCGGCGGAGTCGTCGAAGTAGAAGCCGTAGGCGACGCCGTTGCGCTCCAGCAGATTCCTGAGCTGGTGGGAGCGTGGCGACCGGCGGCGCCCGACGACCCTGATCGCCGCGAGCCGCGCACGGCCGGTTGTCTTCACCCAGGCGCTGAGCAGCTCCCCGATCAGGGGGTAGGGCCGCTCCTCGGGATGCCCCCAGGGCCGCACACTGTCGTCGTCGATCTGGCCGAGGGGGCATCGCCTGCAGGACCGCTGCGGCCGCCTGGCCGCCCATGGGGACCAGCAGGACGCGTTTGGCGGCCGGGTACAGTTGGTGGGCGCGGGCGAGGAACGCCGCACCGGTCAGCTGGGGCGGCGATTGGGCTGCGACCAGCAGAGCGACCTGGCCGCCGCGTGCGCTCAGCCGCTCCAGGACCGCCAGCCCCCCGGTGGGCGAGTTGGCGGTGTGGATCTGGTAGTCGGCTGCGTAGCGTCGCTGCAGGGTTTGCTCGAGGACGCTGAGCGCCTCGGGGTCGGCGTCGACGACCATCAGGATCGGCTTGGCCACCGACGCACCTCCGCGGGTTGGTCGGGCTGAGCGGGGCAGGCTCGTGGCCGACTGGTCGGCGCTGACCATGGTGCGATCAGTGAAGCACCACAGCCAGCCCTCGCCGGGCTCCAGCGAGCGGGTGATCTGGTGGCCGGGCGCGCGCTCGGTGGCGTGGCGGTGGGCTCGGCCGCTGGTAGGAGCTCGCGACGCGCTCGCTGGCCCGCGGGCCGGGCGGCACACCCACGTGGCGAACCGGGGCGGATACCCGCGACCATTGGGACGGTCACCTGGGACGGTCACCGACGGCTCATGTGCGAGCGCCGCCGTGCGGGTCTGGGCGCGGCGTCCCTGCTCGTGGCGGTGTTCCGGGCGGGGACAGCCCGGCCCGGCCGCCGACGTCGGCGCCCGGCCGCCGCGTGTCCGGCGGGTCCCCGGCTGACGCGGCGATGAAGAGCGACCGGTCAGCTTGCCTTGGGCGGCGGCCAGATTGCCGTGGCCGAGCAACAGGGGCGGTGGGCAGGCGTTCGACGCAGGCGTAACGCGATGCGGAGCGACGACGCTCTTTTTGTTTGATGAGTGGTCCCCCAGCGCTCTCGTCGCGAGCAACCGATCGTCGAGCAACGGCAATGCCCGGCCGCCGGACCGTCTGCTCGACCACCTGCCCATGCCCGACCTCAACCCGCTGCCGCCGTGCTACACGCGGCGCCGACCGTGACGTGGCCCGCAGGCCGGCCGCCGGCCTTGGAGGGGTTGGATTGGAGGCGATGCTCGATGGAATCGCCGACTGGATCGCCGCTGCTGTCCGGCGAGGCCGCAGGGGACCTCGCCCGAGTCCGAGCGGTGCTGAACGGGGTTCGTGGCGAGCGGCAGCAAGCGGCGATCCACCACGAGCAGGCGGCGGCCGGCCACGCTGCCCACGGCGATGCGGCCACCGCGCGCGCGGCTCGAGGGCCGCTTGGCCGCCCAGCACCGCCGGCGGCTGGCCGACGTCGAGGCCGCCCTTGCGGCGCTGGATGCCGTCGTGCACGCGGTCCTGGACCGGGACCGGGACCGGTGAGCTGCGATGCCGCGGGATGGCCACCGCCGTTCCGCCGCCCTGCGGTGGCGGTTGGGCGCCCGCGGGCGCACGGGGCCGGACGGCCCACATGCAGGAGCTCTGAAGACGGCGTGGGGTGTTCCGGGTGGGGCTGGAGCAGGCGACGTTGGCGGGTGTGCCCGGCGCGGCTGTTGTCCGGCTCGGCTCGTCGATCCGCGATGCGGCGGCCCCAGACCCGGGGTGGTGGGTGGTGATGGCCAAGCCTGCCAACACCGCCACGCTCGGCGGT
>DASWDC010000073.1:0-5111 GCA_036395655.1 Actinomycetota bacterium
CACACCACCGGACAGGATCCGCCCGCTGGCCGGGGCGGCGATGTTGTACGCGCGCCCGAGCCGGGTGATCGAGTCCAGCAACACGACCACGTCGTGGCCCAGCTCGACCAGGCGCTTGGCCCGCTCGATCGCCAGCTCCGCGACGATCGTGTGGTCGTCGGCCTGCCGGTCGAAGGTCGAGGCGATCACCTCACCCTTCACCGACCGCTGCATGTCGGTGACCTCTTCCGGACGCTCGTCCACCAGGACGACCATCAGGTGCACCTCGGGGTTGTTGCGGCTGATCGCGTTCGCCAGCGCCTGCAGGACCAGGGTCTTGCCGGCCTTCGGGGGCGAGACGATCAGCCCTCGCTGGCCCTTGCCGATCGGGGCGATCAGATCGATGATCCGGGTGGTCATCTGGTTCGCCTCGGTCTCCAGGCGCAGCCGCTCCTGCGGGTACAGCGGGGTCAGGTCCTTGAAGTCGCGGCGGTTGCGCGCCTCCTCGGGGTCCATGCCGTTGACCTTGTCGACGCGCTGGAGGGCGGCGTATTTCTCGGAGTCGCGTGGCAGCTTGACGGTGCCTTCGACCTCGTCGCCGCGACGCAGGCCGAGGCGGCGGATCATCGACAGCGGCACGTAGACGTCGTCCTGGCCGGGCAGGAAGCCGTTGACCCGCAGGAAGCCGTAGCCGTCCTGGGAGCGGATGTCGAGCGTGCCGGTGCGGGCCACCTCGGGCCGGTCGTCCGGCGCCGCGCCACGGTCGGCGCCGCGCTCCAGCAGCGCCACGTTACCCTGCTCGTTCCCGAAGCGGTTGCCGCCACCGCCACCGCCACCGCCGCTGCCGCTGCCGCTGCCGCCGCCGCCGCGGTTGCGGTTCCGGTTGCGGTTGCGGCGCCGCCCGGCGCCCTGCTGCTGGTTGTCCCAGCGGCCGCCCTGCTGTTGGCTCCAGTCCCGCCGGGGGCCGCGGTCGCCGCCGCTGTGGTCGCGCTGCTGCTCGTTCCGCTGGCCGCCGCCCTGGGTCTGCCCGCCGGCCTGGCCATCCGACTGGCCACCGCCGGACTGCCCGCCGGACTGCCCGCCGGACTGCCCGTCGGACTGCCCGTCGGCGCCGGTGGCGGGACGGGTCTCACCCTGAGCTGCCTCTCCCTGATGTTGCTGAGCCTGGGGCGCCTCGCCCTGGCTCTGGCCGTCGCTCTCATGGGCCTGAGCCGGTGCGGGCGCGGACACCGCCGCCGGGACCAGCTGCTGCTGCGCCGGGCCGGGAACCGCCGCGGCCTCGCTCTGGGCCGGCTGGGTGGATTCGCCCTGGGAAGCCTGGGAAGGTGGCGCGGCGCCGTTGCCGCCGTTGCCGGCGACACCCTCGGCGGGAGGGGCAGCCTCAAAGGACCGCGCCGCCGTGGAGGCCTCCTGGGCAACCGCGCCGTCACCCCCATCCCCGCGAGCGCTCTGCGGCGGCCCGGCGGCGTTGCCGGCGTTCTCGTCCGGCGCAGCGGCGGCGGGAGTCCCCGAGTTGCGGCGGCCCCGGCTGGCCGGCGCGGAGGAGGGGACGAACTCGACACCCTGAGCCTTGGCGATGATCGCGCCGATCAGGTCGGCCTTGCGCAGACGCTGATAGCCCTGGACACCCATTGACGAAGCGATCGCCTGCAGCTCAGGCAGCACCTTGGCCTCAAGGATGCCGCGTTCGGTGGTTGCCATCTTCACCTTCCTGTGGTGATTCCAGCCTGATCGGCGGACTCTCGTCGCATTGCCGAACGAAGCTTTGTGTCGGCGCCTCCATCCGGCGCCAGAGATCTCGTGCTTGCTCCTCTTCCCGTCACCAGGATCCGGCCGCCCAGCACGAAGCTCGCGCCACATTGCGAAAGCTTCACACTCAGCTGTGACCTACCCTCAGCCGAGGTGTCGGATCACCAGGATCCAGTTGATCAATAGAAAGGAACGACTGGTCTTCGGGTCGCTCGCCAGGCTCGCCGGTCGCCCCCGGAAGGTTGACTGCAACGTCGATCTGCACTGCAAGCCACAAAAATCACCGAAGTGATGTGCCGGGTGGCGGGGGCGTCGACCGAATTGGCCAGCGACTGAGACCTGAAGCATTGTACGAGTGATCACAAGGCCGATGCAACCGTGCCTTCGACGCCACCGACGGCAGCGGGCCTGGGTGATGCCCCGGCAGGCCGGCGTCTACTCCTCCATCAGCACGCGGACGTTGCCCTCCTTCTCCAGTAGGGAAAACCCCGTGACCTCGCCCTCCCGGCGGAACACGATCGAGATCGTCGACCGGCCCACCCGGAGGTTGTGCAGCTCGACCGTGTTGAGCCAGGGTGGCAGCAGCGGCTGGTTGATGGTGAGGGTGTTCTGCGGCGCCTGCGCCGAGATCCCGAGCATGGACTGTAGCAGCAGGAACGGCGTGCCAGAAGCCCATGCCTGCGGCGAGCAGGCCACCGGGTAGGCGACCGGCCGGTTCGGGGAGCGGCGGGTGAAACCGCAGAACAGCTCGGGCAGGCGCATGTCGTCGACGGTCACCGCCATGTCGAACACCGCGGTGGCCAGGCGGTTGGTCGCCTTGATGTAGCCGTAGCGCTTCAGGCCCGCGCCGATGAAGGCGTTGTCGTGCGGCCACACCGAGCCGTTGTGGTAGCTCATCGGGTTGTAGGCGACCGAGCTCTTGGACATCGTGCGGATGCCCCAGCCGGAGAACATGTCGGGGGCCAGCAGCCGCCGGGCCAGCAGCGCCGCCCGGTCGGCGTCGATGATGCCGCAGTAGAGCCCATGGGCGGGGTTGGAGGTGATCGACGCGACCGGGCGCTTCTCCCCGTCCAGCGCCTCGGCGTAGAACTGCTCGTCCTCGACCCAGAAGCGCTCGTTGAAGCGCGCCCGCAGGGTGCCGGCCTGGTCGCGCAGCACCAGCGCCTGGTCGGAGCGGCCCAGCGCCTCGTACACGTCGGCCACGCGAAGCTTGGCGAGGTAGGTGTAGGCCTGCACCTCGGCCAGGGCGATCGGCCCCTCGGCGAGCTTGCCGTCCAGGTGCACCACCGAGTCGTGGGAGTCCTTCCAGCCCTGGTTGGTGAGGCCGCGCGGGCTGTGGCTCTGGTACTCGAGGAAGCCGTCCCCGTCCAGGTCGCCGTAGGTGTCGACCCAGCTGAGCGCCCGCTCGACGTGCGGCAGCATCTGGCGGCAGAAGTCCAGGTCGCCGGTCCAGCGGTAGTAGGTCCCGAGCAGCAGCAGCCACAGCGAGGTCGAGTCGATCGAGCCGTAGTAGGGGCTGTGCGGGATGATCCCGGCGCCGGCCAGCTCGCCCTGGCGCAGCTCGTGGAGGATCTTGCCGGGCTCGGCGTCGCGGAACTTGTCGACCGCGTCGGCCTGGAAGCCGGCCAGGACCTCCAGGGTGGTGCGGGTCAGGTCCGGGTTGAGCATCAGGGTCTGGTGGCAGGTCAGCAGCGCGTCGCGCCCGAACGGCGCCACGAACCAGGGAATCCCGGCGGCGACCACCTTGCCGTGGCGGGTCGGGGTGAGCAGCGCCCGCAGATCGCGCATGGCCCGGGTCAGCACCGAGTTGTAGAGCTGGTTGTCGGTCCAGACGCGGGTGCAGGACCGCTCCCACTCCTCATAGGAGCGGCGCAGGTCATGGACGGCCTCGTCGAAGCTCTGCTGCGCCGGCACCTCCCCGCCGACGCGGGGCTCCACCGTCAGCGGGATCACCATGGTCTCGTTCGGGGCGAGGCGCAGCTGCCAGGTGACGGCGACGATCTGCTCATCGTGAATCTCGGCGGTGGTGGCGGGCGTGCCGAAGCCGATGCGGGTCTCGCGGAAGACGCCGTCCTGGCCGGCGTAGGCCAGCACCGCGCCGGCCTTGTCGGCCTTGGGCCGGGCGAACTTGCCACGCTGGGCGCGCTTCAGGCCGCGCACCTCGAAGATGTCGGCGAAGTCGCTGAAAAAGCGCAGCGCCAGGGTCAGCTCCACCGGGTTGGCGTTGTAGTTCTTGACCCGGATGCGCTCGTAGAGGCGACCTTTGATCACTCGGGTGCGGCGGATGTTGACGGTGCCCTGGATCGCCTGGATGGCCCCGTCGACCGCCACCAGGTCCTGGTTGGCGAGGTCGACGTGGCTGGCATAGGCCCGGTCGGCGGAGGTCGACAGCAGCAGCGGCACGTGGCCGTCGACCGTGAGCATGTAGTCGGAGAGGAAACGGGTGTCCTTGTAGTAGAGGCCGGCGCCGATGGCCGCCTCGGCGTCGACGTTGCCGTGCGCGTCGGCGCACAGGAACATGTCGCCTTCCTTGGTGGACCACAGCCGCTGCGTCCCCTGGTCCAGGACGGCGGCGACACCCTTGACCAGGACCCGGTTGACCGACTCGTCGGCCAGTTCAAACTCCTCACCCTGCGGCGAGGTCACCTTGTCGACCACAGAAACGACTCCGCATGCCTCATGACCCGTATCGGTCTGGATTTTGTACCTGCCGCGGCGCCGGATTCCGCAACCGGAACTCGGCGGTCCCGATTCCCGATTCGCGGATCCCGATTCGCGGATCCCGATTCCCGGATCCCGATTCGCGGGAAGGCGCGGCGACGGGGGCAGTCTACCGGTCAATCCAGCTCGATCGTCGCACCCCCCCCAGAGATCTCGAGATCCTCGATCCGCCAGCTGGAGGCGTCCCGGAGTGCCTCGCGGGCGTCGTCCCGTGTGTGGTGGAGGGCGTCCCGGGGGCAGAGCACCAGCAGGGAGGGGCCCGCGCCGGAGAGGAACGCGGCGTGCCCGCGGGCCCGCAGCAGCCCAAGGGCGTGGGCCGCGACCGGCTGGACGGCGAGGCGACGGGGCTGGTGCAGCACGTCCTCGGTCGCGGGCAGCAGCAGCTCCAGGTCGCCGCCGAGGGCGAGCGGGAGCAGGGCGGCCCGGCCGGCGGTGTGGACGGCGTAGCCGAACGGCACCCGCTCGGGGAGCAGGCGGCGGGCCTCCTGGGTGTTCATCGGCTGATCGGCGACCAGCGCGAGCGCGGCCAGCTCCGAGGCGATCGGCAGGACCCGGCAGCGGGGGCGGCCGGCCTCCCCCCAGCACAGGGTGGCGCCGCCCGCAAGGCAGGGCGCGACGTTGTCGGGATGGCCCTCCAGCTCGCTGGCCAGCGCGAGCAGGTC
>DASWDC010000074.1:0-3472 GCA_036395655.1 Actinomycetota bacterium
TACCGGATTTAGCGAACGTAGCATTAAGGGTCAGGAGCATGCCGGGATGCCCCGAACGGCCAGGTAGGTGAACACCTGCGGATAGGCGAAACACGCGTTCGATTGCCGATGTGGAACCGGTCCAACGGACAACCCCTACGCCCCGTTGCCGAGTTGCCGACAGAGGAGTTTCTATACCCTTTGCCCGGAGGAAGGGAACGGCCGGTCCAAGCTTCTAGGACATTCTGTCCTGGAAGTCGCGCTAGCTACGAGACGCGCTAGGCGTCGGCGCTGGCGCTGGGGGCTTGCGCCGGTGCGTCGCCCTCGAGCGCCTGCCGGCCGCGTGCGGTTGCTTCGACCAGGTCAGGGGTGCTGAAGCGGACGAGGTAGGAGCGCAGCAGGGTCACCAGATCGCCAGCTGGGAGGTCGCAGTGCTGGACGCCGTCGCGCTTGTCGGCGATGCGCGTCAGGGTTGCCCGCTGCGCGGCGCTGAGGCTGGTTGCGGTATCGCGCCGCTCGCCAGCCTGAAGCCGCATCGAGAAGCCGGATGCAGAGGAGGACATGATCCGTACCACCGCGACCTTTGCCGTTCCGGGTGACGCACGCCGTGTGCCTTGGCGCCTCTTATGATTTACCATGCCAAGTGCAGATGCAACTGCGAATGCAATCGCCAGACGTGAAGTGCAGACGCTAAGTGCAGATCGGGAGCGTCCGCCGCAGAAGGTCGGCACTTTGCAAGACCATCAAAGAGGACGAACATGCCTGACCCGCAGAACGGCATCCCCGCCGGCGAACTGGGGGATCTTCAGTGGCGCAAGAGCGGGCGCAGCAGTGCCCAAGGCAACTGCGTCGAGACCGCCCAGCTCACGGGTGGTGGCGCTGCCATCCGCAACTCCCGGCACCCGGAAGGCCCGGCCCTGGTCTTCCACGCCGACGAGATCCGCGCCTTCGTCGAAGGCGCCAAGGACGGCGACTTCGACTATCTGCTCGCGTAGCCCGTCCCAGACGCAGCCCACGATCGGCACCGCCCGCCCGACGATCGTGGGCGTCGTTATTTGACAGCACGATCGACGCCAGGCAGTCATCATGTCCCGCGTGGCCCGGGTCGGCTTGCGTCGCTGCGCGATCTTTGCGCTGGCCGATCGTTTTGCGTCCGAGGCGGTTTTCAGGCTAAAGTTAGCCACTCGCGGGAGGTGGGTGGCGTGCGACTGCATGAGCAGGATGTGAGGGATGTTCCGGAAGCGTTCGCCCTCCATCCATCCTCGACACCGCACCCCGAGCCCCGTCTCCGCATCCTGATCGCCGACGACCACCTCGGCGTCAGGGAAGCGATGGCCTGCCTGCTGACTCTGATCGGCTTCGAGATCGTCGCCCAGGCCGAGGACGGCGCCGTCGCCGTCGCCCTCGCCAAGCAGGTCACCCCCGACCTGATCCTCATGGACCTCTCCATGCCCGTCCTCAACGGCCTCGACGCCACCCGCCTGATCCACCGCGCCCTCCCCGGCACCCCCGTCGTCATCCTCAGCGCCTACGACTCCGCCGAGCTCCGCCACGCCGCCCAAGCCGCCGGCGCCGCCGCCTACCTCGTCAAGGGCCTCCCCGTCGAGACCCTCCGAACCACCCTCCTCCGCCTTCTGCCAACCGCGCCGAATGCTGGCCCCACGACCGCCGACATCGTCGCCGTCCGATCCGGTCGGGATCGCGACCAAGTCGGCTAATCGCGGGCCGGCCCCCGGCCGCCAAGCAGCTCCCAGGCGTGGAGGAACACGCCGTCCAGCATCGGCTCGGTGAGCTTCCTGGTCGAGGTGTTCTGCTGGCTGACGTGGAAGCTGCCGAGGAGGACCCGGCCGTGGGGGAGGGCCGCCTCGGCGCCATGGGCGAAGCGGGGTTTGGGGCGGACGGGGCCGAGGTGGCGCAGGGCGGTGTCCCAGGCGTAGCCGCCGAGGGCGACGACCACGTGGAGGGTGGCGTCGAGGAGCGCCAGCTCCTGCCGCAGCCAGGGAGCGCAGGTGGCGCGTTCCTCGGGGAGGGGCTTGTTGTCGGGGGGAGCGCACTTCACCGGGGCGGTGATGTAGCAGTCGGCGAGGGCGAGGCCGTCGTCGCGGGCGACCGAGGCCGGCTGGTTGGCGAACCCGGTGCGGTACAGGCTGGCGAACAGCCAGTCGCCGGAGCGGTCGCCGGTGAAGATCCGGCCGGTGCGGTTGCCCCCGTGGGCGGCGGGGGCCAGGCCGAGGACCAGCAGCCGCGCGGCCGGGTCGCCGAACCCGGGCACCGGGCGCCCCCAGTAGGCCTGGTCGCGGAAGGCGGCGCGCCTCTCGCGCGCGACCTGCTCACGCCAGGCGACCAGGCGCGGGCAGCGGCGGCACTCGACCAGCTCGCGGTTGAGCCGCTCGAATCCGGATCCGGCCGGAGAGTTGTCCGCCATGGTGCCGAGCATGCTCTCATTGTCACCGGGCGGCGGACCACCGTCGGCAAAGCCGTCGGCAAAGCCGTCGGCAAAGCCGTGCGCAGGGCGAGCGAAAGGGGACACAGGCTTGGGCGACGTCGTCTTCATCCAGGGGCTTGAGGTCGACGCGGTGATCGGCGCCTACGACTGGGAGCGCCAGCTGCGCCAGCGGCTGGTGCTCGACCTGGAGCTGGCCGCCGACGTGCGCAAGGCCGCCGCCAGCGACGCCGTCGCCGACGCGGTCGACTACGCCGCCATCGCCGAGCGGGTCACCGAGTTCGTCCAGGCGTCCGACACCCAGCTCATCGAAACCCTCGCCGAGCGGGTCGCGGAACTGATCACGGCCGAGTTCGGCGTCCCCTGGCTGCGCCTGGAACTGCGGAAACCCCGGCCGCTCAGCGGCCGCCTGGTCGCCGGCGTGCGCATCGAACGCGGCGAGCGCCCCGCCGACCCCCCGCCGAGCAGCGACCACGCCCTTCACCTGGAACGCCTCCGGACGCTCGCCCAGGCCGCCGACCTCGGCCCGCAGGACCCGCCCCACACCGACCCGACCACAGCGGCTCCCCGATGAACGCCGCCTCCAGCTCCAGCGCCGAACAGGTCGAGGAGGCCCTCGGGCGCATCGAGGCGCTCGACGGGCGGCTCGGCGCGTTCGTCACCGTGCTCGCCGAGCAGGCACGAGCCGAGGCGGCGGAGCGGGACGCCGAACGGGCCGCCGGGCGGGTCCGGGGGCCGCTGCACGGGGCGCCAGTGGCGGTCAAGGACCTGATCGACGTCGCGGGCGTGGTCACCAGCGCCGGATCGCCGAAGCTCGCCGGCAACCGGGCGGAACGCGACGCCCCGGTGGTGGCACGGCTCCGCGAGGCCGGCGCCGTGCTCATCGGCAAGACCCGCACCCACGAGTTCGCCTACGGCGTGCTGACCCCCGGTACCGTCAACCCCTGGGACGAGACCCGCATCGCCGGCGGCTCCAGCGGCGGCTCGGCCGCAGCGGTCGCCGCCGGCCTGGTCCGCTTCGCGGTCGGAACCGACACCGCCGGTTCGATC
>DASWDC010000075.1:0-3785 GCA_036395655.1 Actinomycetota bacterium
ACCGATTCCGGCAGGTCGGCCGCGTCCAGGACCGTCCGCAGCGCCGCCCAGTCACGCACCACCGGCGGCCCCGGGGCACGCACCACCACCCGGGTGGCGCCGATGCCGCCGCGCTCCGTCGCGGCGATCTCCAGCTCGATCGGCCCGACGCCGGGATGGAGGGCGTCGAGTCCGGCGCGCAGCCGCTCCTCCGACGCGCCCGCATCCAGCAGCGCGCCGAGCACCATGTCACCGGCGATCCCAGCGAAGCAGTCGAAATACGCGAAGGTCATAAGCATTCAGCGCTTTCGCTGCGCCAGGATCCGGGCGGCGAGGGCGCCGGCGCCGAAGCCGTTGTCGATGTTGACCACGCCGATCCCGACCGCGCAGGAATTCAGCATACCGAGCAGCGCGGCGACGCCGCCGAAGCTGGCCCCGTACCCGACGCTGGTCGGCACCGCCACCACCGGCGCGGCGACCAGCCCGGCGACCAGCGACGGCAGCGCGCCCTCCATCCCAGCGACCACCACCAGCACGTCCGCGGCCTGGAGCCGGGCGGTCTCGGCGAGGACCCGGTGGACCCCGGCCACACCCACATCGACCAGGGTGTCAACCCGGCAGCCGAATGCCTCGGCCGTGACCCAGGCCTCCTCCGCGACCGGCAGGTCGCTGGTGCCGGCGCACACCACAGCGACCAGGCCCACGTCAGGGTCCGGTGGCGCGGCGCGGCACACCAGCAGGCTGGAGCGCGGATGATAGCGTGCCTCTGGGACAATCTCCCGGACCGCGTCGGCGTGGCCCTGCCCGGCCCTGGTCACCAGCACCGGAGCGCCACCCGCTTCGAGCAGGGCCGCCACGATGGCCGCGACCTCCTCGGGGGTCTTGCCGCGGCCATAGACGACCTCGGGTCCCAGCCCGCGCAGGGCGCGGTGATGATCCACCCGCGCGAAGCCGAGGTCCTCGAAGGGAAGCCTGGCAAGACGGCGGACCGCCTCATCGGCTGGCAGCACCCCCTGGGCCACGGCATCCACAAGCTGCCGGATTTCGCGTTCGTCCAAAGCCATCGCATTGTACAATCGCCCCGGCCCTGCCCTCGGCAGCGCCTCTAATTAGCACCATTGCCGTCGCCCCGTTCGCCGTTCCCCGTTGTGATCTCGCAGGAGCTCATCGTGGTCGTCCCTCCGCTGCCGGTCGCGCGCCTGACCCTCCTGCTGTATGTCGCGTTCGGGTTCTGCGGCCTGCTGGCCGTCGTGGTGGCCGCTCTGGGGCTGCGCCTGCGGGGGATCCGCCGCAGCTACGCGCAGCTGCTCGACGGCGGCGACCACGGCGACCTCCTCACCCTGGTGGGCCGCCAGATCGAGGCCGCCGGCCAGCTCCGCGGCACGCTCGACCTGATCAGCCGCGAGACCGCCCAGCTGCGCCAGCGCCTCTCGACCGTGATCCGGACGGTCGGCTTCACCCGCTACAACGCCTTCCCCGGCAGCGGCGGGGAACTGTCGTTCTCGGCCGCCTTCCTGGACGAGGCGGGCAACGGCATGGTGCTCTCCAGCATCAGCGGCCGCTCGGAGAGCCGCCTGTACGCCAAGCAGATCGTCAACGGCCGCTGCGGGCACGGCCTCTCCGACGAGGAGCGTGCCGCGATCGCCATGGCGATCGACAGCAGCGCCACGACCCCTGCCCCGGCCCCTGATGCGGGCAGTTCGGGTCCGATCGCCCGATCTTGTCGCTGACCGGCCGCTGCCCGAGTATGCAAGCGAGCGAAGCGATGCCGTCCATGGGACGGCCGCCGGAGGCGGAGCTTGGCGGGATTGGCCGGCAGGCATTGGCGCATCCTGCCCACGGACTCGTTACGTTTAGTGTGGATTCGCTGAATCTGGAGGCAACCGTGCTCGATCTCAAGCTCATCCGTGACGACCCGGAAACGGTCCGCGCCGCTCTGGCCCGCCGGGGCGGTGACGCCGCCGCGGCGGTCGACCGCTTGCTGGAGCTGGACGCCACCCGCCGCGCCCTGGTCACCGAGGTCGACGGCCTGCGCGCCGAGCAGAAGCGCGGCGGCAGGGACGTCGCCAGCGCCCCACCCGGGGAGCGTGCCCGGCTGCTCGCCAGCCTGAAGGACCTCGCCGCCCGCCTCGACCAGGCCGAGGGCCGGCTGCGCACCGTCGACACCGACCTCTACGACCTGCTCGCGCGGGTCCCGAACCTGCCTGACCCGTCGGTGCCGCCAGGTGGCGAGGACGACGCCGAGGAGTTGCGCCAGGTCGGCACCGTCCCCGCGCTCGGCTTCCCCGTCCGCGACCACCTGGAGCTGGGCGAGCTGCTGGGCGCGATCGACACCGTGCGCGCCGCCAAGGTCTCGGGCGCCCGTTTCGGCTACCTCACCGGCCCCGGGGCGATGCTCGAGTTCTCGCTGGTCCGCTTCGCGATGGACCTGCTCGCCGGGGCCGGCTTCACCCCGATGGTTCCCCCGGTGCTGGTGCGGCGCGAGGCGATGTTCGGCACCGGGTTCCTGCCAACCGACGAGCAGCAGATCTTCCGTACCGCCGACGACGACCTGTACCTCGCCGGCACCTCGGAGGTGCCGCTGGTCAGCTACCACGCCGACGAGATCCTCGACCCCGCTGACCTGCCGCGCCGCTACGTCGGCTTCTCGACCTGCTTCCGCCGCGAGGCCGGGTCCTACGGCAAGGACACCCGCGGGATCTTCCGGGTGCACCAGTTCGACAAGGTCGAGATGGTCTCGTTCGTGCTGCCGGAGGCGTCGCGGGACGAGCACGAGCTGCTGCTCGCCCACGAGGAGGAGATCCTGCAGGCCCTGGAGATCCCCTACCGGGTGGTCAACATCGCCGCCGGCGACCTCGGCGGCTCGGCCGCCAAGAAGTACGACTGCGAGGCCTGGATCCCCTCGCAGGAGACCTGGCGGGAACTGACCTCGACCTCCAACTGCACCGACTACCAGGCCCGCCGCATCGGCTGCCGGGTCCGCGAGGCAACCGGCAACCGCCCGGTGCACACCCTCAACGGCACCGCGATCGCCGTCGGCCGCACCATCATCGCCCTCCTGGAGAACCACCAGCAGCACGACGGCTCGGTCCACGTCCCCAAGGCCCTGCAGCCCTACTTCGGCACCGAAGTGATCGCCCCCGCCTCCGGGTAGACTCACCTGCGGAGGAGTGGCCGAGCGGCCGAAGGCAGCGACCTTGAAAGTCGCCGGGCCCGGGAGGGTCCCGTGAGTTCGAATCTCACCTCCTCCGCTGGAACGCCGGCCGAAAGATCGGCGTCGACGCGATCACCTCAAGCCGGGATACTCGACCGGCGTTCCAGCTCCCTGGCCCCTGCCAGCCCCGTTTCGGTCAAGCCGCCCGGCTGGGCGCCCGACACCTAACCACATGGTCGTGCGGGACGGGCGAAGGGGCGGAAGCCGTGACGTGGTTCAAGGAGTCGCTGCAGCAGCACCCTGAGCTGGCGATCTTCTTGACGCTGGCGATCGGGTTCTTCGTCGGCCGGTTGCGCTACAAGTCGCTGACGCTCGGCTCGGTGACCGGGACACTGCTGGCCGGCGTGCTGGTCGGGCAGCTCCACATCGAGATCCCGGACCTGGTCAAAACGGTCGCGTTCATCGCCTTCCTGTTCGCCCTCGGCTACCAGGTCGGGCCGCAGTTCTTCGCCGGGCTGCGCAAGGGCGGCGCCAAGCAGCTCATCCTCGCGCTCATCTCCTGCGTCATCGGCCTGGCCGGCGCGTACGCGGTCGCCAAGGCCCTCGGCTTCGGGCCCGGCTGGGGCGCGGGGCTGCTGGCGGGCGGCCTCAC
>DASWDC010000076.1:0-2791 GCA_036395655.1 Actinomycetota bacterium
CCCAACCTGACCGCCAGCAGCCTGCGCCGCGCCGACCGCAAGACCTCCGCCATCGGCCTGCTGCTCGACGACGTCGCCAACCCGTTCTCCTCGGCGCTGCACCGCGCCGTCGAAGAGGTCGCGCGCGGGCGCGGCACCCTGGTGTTCGCCGGCAGCAGCGACGAGGACCCCGACCGCGAACGGGAGCTGCTGCTCGCCCTGGTGGCGCGGCGGGTCGACGGGCTCATCGCCTTCCCGGTCCCTGCCGGCGCCCGCAACCCCGACGCCCGCAACCCCGACGCCCCCGGCGGCGCCCCCGGCGGCGCCTTTGGCGGTGCGGGCGGTGGCCGCGCCAGGCTGCTCAGCGAGTCGCGGCTCGGCCGTCCGATGGTGGTCGTCGACCGGCCGCTGCCCACCGGCGACGTCGACAGCGTCACCGTCGACAACCGCGACAGCTCCCGGCGCGCCATCGGCCACCTGGCCAGCCACGGCCACCGCCGGATCGCCTTCCTGGGCGACCTCCGCACCATCTGGACCGCGGCGGAGCGCTATATCGGCTACCTGGAGGGTCTCGCGGCCAGCGGCCTCCCGCTCGACCCGCGCCTGGTCCGCCATGACCTGCGGAGCATCGACGACGCCGAGCGCGCCACCGTGGAGCTGCTCGGCGCCGCACCCCCGGCCACCCGGCCCTCGGCGCTGTTCACCGGCCGGAACCTGATCACCATCGGGGCCGTGCGTGCGCTCCAGCGCCTCGGCCTCCACCAGCAGGTCGCGCTCGTCGGCTTCGACGACATCCTCCTCGGGGACCTGCTCGCCCCGCGCATCTCGGTGATCGCCCAGGACCACGCGGCGATCGGCCGCACCGCCGCCGAGCTGCTGTTCGGCCGCCTCGACGGCGACCACGGCCCAGCCCGGCAGCTGGTCGTCCCGACCCGCCTGATCCCCCGCGGCTCCGGCGAGCTCCCAGCCCGGTGACGTCGCCGCGGATGTCGAGGCCGAGCTCGACAACGATCGCCGGGGTCAGCGCGGCCGGACGCCCTCCAGCAGCGCGCGGGCGACGATCGCGTCGGTGATCAGGCTGGTGGCGTAGCCGCCGCGCAGGACCGCCTTGAAGGCGGCGACCTTGTCGGCGCCGCCGCCGACCGCGACCACCTCATCGATGGCGCGCAGCTGCGCGGCGGTGATGGTGATGCAGCGGTCGGTGAAGTCGGTGGCAACCGGCTGGCCGTCGGCGTCGAGCAGGTTGGCGCACAGCTCCGCGCACGCGCCCTGGGCCCGCAGCCGGTCGCGTTCGCGCTGGCTCAGCGCGACGTAGAGCTGCGAGTGCGGCGGGTCCCAGGAGCCGACGGCGACGATCGCCCGGGTGAGCTGGTTCCAGCGCCGCTGCGCCTCGGCGACCTGCGGCTCGCGCCGCAGCGCCTCGGCGGTGGCGAAGTCGGGCAGGACCTGGGGGGTGTAGATCGGGAACGCTGGGCCGCCGGAGACCGTGGCGACCCGGCGGACCAGCTCGATGGTGTTCTCCTGGACGTTGACGCCGAGCAGGGCGCCGGACAGCTGCACCACGGTGCAGCGGGCGATGCGGGTGAGCGCCTCGGTCATGACAGTCAGGGTGCGACCGTAGCCGAGGCCGAGGATGTCGCCCTCGACCACCGTCTCGGCGAGCAGGTCGGCGGCGACCCGGGCGAGGTGGGCGCGCAGGTCGGCCTCGGGGTGCTCGGGGGTGTCCACCACGATCGCGTGGCGCAGCTGGTAGGCGGCCCGGATCCGCTCCGACAGCGCGGCGTCGATCTGGGCGGGCACGCCGATCTCGATGCGGACGATGCCATGGGTGAGGGCCTGGTCGAGCAGCCGCGCGACCTTGAACCGGCTGAGCTCGAACTCCGCCGCGATCTCGAGCTTGGAGCGGCCGTCGATGTAGAAGCGGCGCGCGACGGCGGCCAGGCGGACCAGCTCGGCGGGGCCGATCGGAGTCAGGACATCCACCATGCAGGAACCTCGCACAAGTGAGCGATGCTTCGCTCATTCTTTCATAGGGCTCTTGACAGGCCGAATACCCTCGCCTTCAATGAATTTTAGCAAACGAGCTATAGAGTGCTCAAATGAGCACCCGCCTGGGAGGTGGGTCGATGCGTGATCGCGCGCTCCTGCTCGTCCTGGCCCTGGCCCTGGCCGCCGGCGCCTGCAGCGGCGCTGGCGGTGGTGGCGGTGGTGGCTCCCAGGGGGGGAAGACCACCATCACCGTCGCCACGGTCGCCAACCCGCAGATGCAGGATATCCAGAAGCTGTCCAGCGCCTTCGAGAAGGACAACCCGAACATCAACGTCAAGTTCGTGATCCTGCCGGAGAACGAGCTGCGCGACCGGGTGACCCAGGACATCGCCACCAAGGGCGGGCAGTATGACGTGGTGACGATCGGGACCTTCGAAACGCCGCAGTGGGCCAAGAACGGCTGGATCGAGAACCTCGGGCCGTACACCCAGAAGGACCCCAGCTATGACGCCGGCGACCTGATCCCGACGGTCGCCAAGGCGCTGTCCTACAACGGCAGCCTCTACGCGGTGCCGTTCTACGGCGAGTCCTCGTTCCTGATGTACCGCAAGGACCTGTTCCAGCAGGCGGGGCTGACGATGCCCGCGCAGCCCACCTGGGACCAGGTCGCCCAGTTCGCCGCCAAGCTCAACAACCCGAAGAAGAACCAGGCTGGCATCTGCCTGCGCGGCCTGCCCGGCTGGGGCGAGCTGTTCGCGCCGCTCAACACCGTGGTCAACACCTTCGGGGGCCGCTGGTACGACATGAACTGGAACGCACAGCT
>DASWDC010000077.1:0-8505 GCA_036395655.1 Actinomycetota bacterium
TCCACCCCCTACGTGACCTTCTACGAGGGCACCGCCATCGGCATCGAGCTCCCCGCCGCCGTCGAGCTTGAGGTCCGCGAAACCGAGCCCGGCCTCAAGGGCGACCGCGTCTCCGGCGCGACCAAACCCGCCACCGTCGAAACCGGCGCCGTCGTCCAGGTCCCCCTGTTCGTCGAGGTCGGCGACAAGATCAAGGTCGACACCCGCTCCGGCTCCTACCTCACCCGAGTCCAGTGAGCGACGACGCCCGCTCGCCGCCGCCCCCCGGGTCGCGCACGGCCGCCCGCCGCCGCGCCCTCGACGTCCTCTATGCCGCCGACCTGCTCGACCAGCCGATCGCCAAGATCCTCGCCGACGCCCTCCACGAGCCCGACGACAGCCGTCCCACCCCCTACGCCGTCGAGCTCGCCAGCGGCGTCGAGCGCTACCGCAGCGAACTCGACACCCGCATCGAGGCCGCCGCCGAGCGCTGGACCCTCGACCGCATGCCCCTGGTCGACCGCAACGTCCTGCGCCTCGCCACCTACGAGCTCCTCGCCGAACCCACCCTCGCCACCGCCGTGATCCTCAACGAGGCCGTCGAACTCGCCAAGCTTCTCTCCACCGCCGACTCCGGCCGCTTCGTCAACGGCGTCCTCAGCCGCATCGCCCGCGAAACCCGCCCCGAACCGGCACGCTAGCCTTCGCTTGAGAGGACGTCTTCGAGCAGGGGTCGGGCTGAGCGGAAGTCAGGTCAGGCGGAGAGTTCCCGCTCCAGCGCGGTGGGGACGCGGGCGCGCGGGGCGAGGCGGACCTCGCCGATCCAGGTCTGGAGGCGGTCAGCCGCCGCGTCGACAGCGGCGCTGGCGTCGGCACCGGGGTCTTCGAGGAGGCGGTAGGCGATCGCACCGGTCTTGCGTTGGGCCCAGCCGCCGATGACGCGGCCGTTGTACCAGACCGTGGGGCCGGCGTTGCCGGAGCGGTCGAAGAGGGCAGGGGCATGCTCGCCGAGGAACCAGGAGCGGCCCGGGCCGGACCAGCCCATCACGGTGGGGTCGAGGGCGGGGAGCAGCGCCACCCACGACTCGGCGGGGGAGGGGACCGGCTCCAGGTCGTCGGGGAGGGCCAGCCCCGGGGCGCCGTCCAGGTCGACCTCGGCGGGGGCGACGGCCTTGAGCGCACGCTTGGTCTCGGCGGCGGTCCAGCCGGTCCACCAGCGCAGGTCGGCGAGGGGGGCGGGGCCGAAGGCGGCGAGCCAGCGCCGCGCCAGCTCGGTCTGAGCCGCCTCGATGGGCAGGTCGGCGAGGGCGCCGGGATCCGCGAACCACGCCTCGGCCGGGGCCCAGCGGTTCTGGGTGCTGGTCCAGGAGCCGCGCGGCCGGCCGCGGACGATGCGCCCGTCGGCGGCGAGCAGCAGCAGCACCCGCGTGGTGATGTTCTGCGCGCCGCCATAGGCCCTGTCCGCGAACAGCGTGATCTGGGAGCGCAGGCGGGGCTCGTCGGCGACCAGCTCCGCCGCGGTCGCCTCGCCCCGAGCCAGCAGCGCCCGCAGGGTCGACGCCTCGACCTCCTGGAGCCAGCTCCCCGCGTCGGCGCCGCCGGCGACTCCGGCCTGGTCGAGCAGCTGGACGAAGCGGCGCCGCTCCAGCGCCGCGATCGCCCGGGTCACGCCCGCCTGCACCACCGGCGCGAGCTCGGTCGGCACGACGAACATCGTGCGGCGCATGGCGAGCATCCGCACCAGCGCCCGATCGTCATACAGCGCCCGCTGGACCGCCGCAGCCGCCGCCGCCGGGCGGGTCCGCGTCGCCACCGCCAGGAACACCGACGCCGGGTCGCTCGCGTGCAGCCCGACCAGGTCCCGCACCACCCCGACCACGTCGTCGCTGCGGGCTTCGGCGGCGAGATGGTGGCGCCAGGCGAGCCGTGCGCGCCGCTCCTCGACGCTGATCCGCCGTGCCGCTCCCGCCATGGCCGTGGCCCCCGGGCTCAGCGGTGGGCGTGATCGCCGCTGGCGTGGAGCAGGTCCCGCATGGTGTCGCGGAGGGCGTCGAGGCCGTCGGCGGGGACGGCCGCGTCCGCGCCCGCCGCTGCCAGGTCGCCGACGGTGACCACGAAGGCGTTGGGGCTGACCGACTTGAGGCGCCGCACGATCCCCTCGGGCCGGGAGCCGGCGGCGGTCGCGTCCAGGACCAGGAAGCGGGCGCGGCGCTCGACCGCCTCGCGGTAGGCGGCCTCTGGGCTGTCCGCCTCGCCGACCACTTCCCACTCGGCGGTCACCACCGCGCGGCGCAGCTCCAGGCGCCGGGCGTGGTCGGCGGCGGCGACGACGACGCGGACGGCGGTGCACACAGCGGCAACTCCCCCCAGATCAGCAGACCTGTCGACGAGAACACAACGACGCGAAGACTCGTATCCTACCGGTGCGATGCCACATGGACCGGGCCGCCTGGCGCCTGCCTTCGCGCCCGCCGCCGTGCTCGTGGTCAGCGCGCTGCTGACCGCCGCCTGCGGCGGGTCGGGCGGCGCCCGGCCGGCGGCCACCACGACCAGCCCGACGCCCGGGACGCGGGCCGGGGCCGGCGGGACGCTGCGAGTGCTGGTGTTCTCCAAGACCGCCGGGTTCCGCCACGCCTCCATCCCGGCGGGGATCGCCGCCATCCAGGAGCTCGGCCGCGGCAACGGGTTCGCCGTCGACGCCACCGAGGACGCCACCCGGATCAGCGACGCCGGCCTCGCCCCCTATCGGGTGCTGGTGTTCCTGTCGACCACCGGCGACTTCCTCGACAGCGCCCAGCAGGCCGCGCTGCAGCGCTGGGTCGAGCGCGGCGGCGGCTGGGTCGGCATCCACGCCGCTGCCGACGCCGAGTACCACTGGGCCTTCTACGGGGAACTGGTCGGGGCGTGGTTCGCGCGCCACCCGAAGGTGCAGCGAGCCACCATCCACGTCACCGACCGCCGCCACCCGGCCACCGCCGCGCTTCCGGAGACCTGGACCCGGACCGACGAGTGGTACGACTTCAAGACCAACCCGCGCGGGGCCGTCCACGTCCTGGCCACCGTGGCGGAGTCGTCGTACCAGGGCGGCTCGATGGGTGCCGACCATCCGATCATCTGGTGTCATCCGGTGGGCGCCGGGCGCTCCTTCTACACCGCCCTCGGCCACACCACCGAGAGCTTCGCCGAGCCCCTCTACCTGGCGCAGCTCCTCGGCGCGATCCGCTGGGCGGGCGGGCAGGCCGCCGGGGACTGCGGCTCCGGATAGCGGCTTGACCACCACTGCCGAAACCGATGCAAACAATCGCTGAAACAAGTGTTCGACAGTGAACGTATGTTCGACTATACTGACGCGACCGAAGCAACCATCCCGAAGGGAACGGGGTGGCGTCACAGGGTCCCGGGACGGAGAATCCGGGTCCAACCCGAACGGACGCCGGCTGGCGGTGCGACCCCGCCGTCACCGGATCACAGCGAGGACGCGGGGGGCAGCAATGAGCGAGATGACTATCGGAGAGCAGGTCTCGCGGCTCACGGCCAGGGTGAGCCGCCTGGACGAGGACGACGCCGCCATCGGGGACATGGTCGGCAGGATCGCGAAGACGCAGGAGCGGCACGGCAGGAAGCTGAACGACGTCAGGACCAGGGTCGGCGCGATCGAGGAGAACCACGGCAAGAAGCTGGACGGCCTCGGCAGGCGCCTGGACGGTCTCGCGGCCACCGTCAACGCGATCGAGGAGGACCATGGCGCGAAGCTGGACCACCTCGGCACCCGGGTCGGCACGGTCGAAGGCAAGCTTGAAACCCTCCAGGGGAGTGTCGACGGCGTCCGGATGCGAGTCGCCGCGGTGGATCTCAAGATGGGCCTGCAGATCAGCCGCATCGACCGGATGCAAGGAACCCTGGACGATCAGTCCTCGGTGATCGCCGACCACGGTCAAAACATCGCGGCACTCCACAGCGCGATCCGTGACCAGGACGGCCGTCTGGGCGGCGTCGAGGATCGTCTGGCCGGGGTCGAAGGACGCATGGGAGCAGTCGAAGGCTCAGTGCGAGAACAAGGTGGCCGCCTGGTAGCGGTCGAAGTGCGCCTCGGTGGCGTCGAAGGACGCCTTGGTGGCGTCGAAGGACGCCTTGGTGGCGTTGAAGGGGCCGTGCGGGAGCAGGGCGAGCGCCTTGGGGGCGTTCAAGAGACGCTTCGTGAGCACAGCGACCATTTCGGAGGGATCCAGGGGACGCTGCGGATGATCCTCGACCGGCTTCCTGAGCGTGGAAACGGAGGCGATGGCTCCTGACGGGAACCTCAAGGGTAGGCTGAAGCGTCCGATGACACGAAGAGACTAGACCGCTTTCGCCGGGGACGACCAAGTTCGGATGACAACCACCTCATCAGCACAACCTGTTCCTTCTCCTCGTCGGGTCCGCGCCCGGCGGGGAGAAGGGGAGCGGCTGCGTGATGAGATCCTCGCCGCCGCCGCCCGGCTGCTGATCGAGACCGGGGACGAGTCGGCGGTGTCCATCAGAGCGGTCGCCGCCGCGGTGGGGGTCACGCCGCCCTCGATCTACCTGCATTTCGGGGACAAGAACGAGCTGCTGCGCGCGGTCTGCAGCGAGCAGTTCCGCCAGCTCGCCGAGCGGAACGAAGCAGCCGCCGCCAGCACCGACGACCCGGTCGAGGCGCTGCGGCGCTGCGGGCGCGCCTATGTTGCCTTCGGGCTGGAGAACCCCGAGGCCTACAGGATCCTCTTGATGTGCCATGACCGCGAGGGACCTGAACGCGCCCAGCCGGAGGCGGTCGCCAACGCCGCGGCCTTCTTCGACCTGGTCCAGCGGGTCCAGCGCGCGATCGACGCCGGCGCCCTCGGTCCCGTCGACCCGGTCCAGGCCGCCCTGGGCCTGTGGGCGACCGCCCATGGGCTCACCTCGCTGCTGATCGCCCATCCCGCCTTCCCCTGGCCACAGGACCGTGCGCAGCTCATCGACCGCATCCTCGACCAGGCGCTGACCGGTCTGCTCGCCGGATAGCCCGCGGATAGCCCTGCTCAGCAGGGGCTCGGCTGCCGTACGCCGTCCGGGAAGACCACCTCGTGGGCGGCGACGAGGCGCCTCGAGTTCGCCGGGCAGGCGAGGCCGCTGGCAACCCGGAGCAGCTCGGCGTCCCAGGCGGTCCCGGCCGAGGACTTGTCCGGGGCGAGCCCCGAGGGGTTGTTCACCGCCACGGCGTAGGAGATCGCCCCTTCCGACCAGGCCAGCACCACCACCTCTTGGAGGGTGCCGCAGTCGCGCCCCGCCGCCGCGCAGAGTGCCGAGGCCGTGACGATCACCGGATGGTCAGGCTGCTGGCCGGCCCGGGCCCGGAAGGGTGTAGCGCACGACAAAGCCATGTGCGGCCAGCTCCACGCCCTTCACGGCGAGCCGCGCCCCCGCCGGCAGGTAGGTCGGTTGCCGGTAGCGCGGCGTGAGCGACGGCGCCGCGACTGGCTCCGGCACCTGGAACGCTCCGGTGAGCAGGGGGTTCGTCGTGACCTTCACATCCCACCAGCGGGCGCTGGCCGAGCTGGAGCCATCCTTGCGCACGACGGCGGCGCCGACCGCGGTGGCACCCTCGGCGACGGCGGTGAACCCGGCGGCGGTAGTGCCGTCGCCGAACACCTCGGCGAAGTCGCGGCGCAGGACCGAGCCGCCCAGGGTGGCAGGCGCCTGCCAGCCCAGCTTGCCGCGCAACGCGACCATCAGATGCGCGCCAGGCGGCAGGATCGCCGGGTCCGAGGTGGGCTGGAGCCAGTCGCCCAGCAGCCCGCACGGTGCGCCATCGACCTCCTGGTAGAGCTTGCAGCTCACCGCACTGGCGCTGCGGGGCAGCTCGATCCGGGCCGTGGTCGCCGTGGTCATGGAGTCACCCCGTTTTGGATCGAGGACCATGACGTTCGCGTCGGCGCCGCCCGCTGCCTTCGGCGTCAGCACGGTCCAGTGGCCGTCCCGCAGCTCACCCTGGACCACCGCGAGCCCGGCGGCCAAGGCGACCAGCAGCGCCACCGCGCCGACCGGCGCGACCGCACAGCGCTCCCGCGCACGCGCCAGCAGCCCCCGACGGCGCGGCCATCGTGGACGGCGAGCGCCCGCGGGCGGGCGGGTGCCGGCGTGCGGACGCGTCCAGGTCCTGCCGTCCCGCCCCGGCCACTGGCTGGCATGCTCGCATGCCCTGCACTGTTCGAGCACGCGCCGCAGCCGCTCCTCGGTGCTCAGGCGGTGCGGAGATTCGTCGACCTGCTCGCCGAGGGCCTGCAGGCCCTCGCGAAGCTCCCCCTCGGTCAGCCGCACGGCCGGCCTCCCTCCTCCTCTGTTGCTGTCCTCTGTTGCTGTCGCTGGGTCGTCGCGTTCGGCCACCGGTCGGAGGTGCCCGGCCCGCACGGCGGCCGGGGTCCGCCACGGGTGGCCGTCCAGCGCCAAAGCCACGCGCAGCTTGGCCAGCGCCCGGGCGCTCTGGCTCTTCACCGTCCCGACCGAGCAGCCGAGCAGGGCGGCGGTGTCGGCCTCGCTCAGGTCGTCGAAGTAGCGGAGCACCACCACGGTGCGCTGCCGCACCGGCAGCCGGGCGAGCACGCGCCGCAGGCGGTCACGCTCGTCCACCTCGGCGCAGCCGTCCGCCACCGGCCGGTCGGCGAGCGAGTCGGCCGGCTGCTCCAGCCGCCAGCGGCGCCGCCACCAGGTCACCTGGGTGTTGACCATCACCCGGCGCACGTAGGCGTCGACCAGCTCGCGGTCGCGGATCCGCTCCCAGGCGAGCAGCGTCTTGACCAGCGCGGTCTGCAACAGGTCCTCGGCCAGCATGGCATCCCCGGTGAGGAGATAGGCGGTGCGCAGCAACGCCGGCGAGCGCGCCCGCACGAAGGCGCTGAAGGCCGCCTGCTCCTCGTCGGTCACATACGCCTCCTCACACGAAGGAGACGCTCCGGCAAGCCACGAAGGTTGCCCGGCGTGTCCCGGTGTGGGCAGTACATGAACCGCGTCGGCGCCACGGCCGCGTTCGCGGGAGACCGTTGCCCTGGTCCAGAACAAGTCTCCCA
This sequence comes from Actinomycetota bacterium, assembly GCA_036395655.1. Taxonomy (GTDB): domain Bacteria; phylum Actinomycetota; class CALGFH01; order CALGFH01; family CALGFH01; genus DASWDC01. The sequence continues at coordinate 7,044 of DASWDC010000077.1, forward strand.
CCCGCCCCGCGCCCGCGCTGTGCCAGACGGCACACGGGGGATGCATCGGCGCGGTCCGGTAGAAACCTTCGGATCGCTCCGATAAGAATTTCAGTGTATTTCCCGCGCTATGCGCATACCGTCTAGCGTTCCGGCATCAACCCACAACGCCGCACCCAGACCCAGAGAGCGCCGCAGAGGGGGCACCCATGGCCACACCACGCAACCGCACCGCCAGCGACCACAACTCCGGACACGCGCTCAACGCCGCCATCAGCCAGCTCTACATCCGCTGTGCCGTCAACGGCCTGGACCCCGACCAGATCCAGGCCGAGATCCGCCGCGCCCACCCCCGAATCCACCCGCTGGAGGCCCGCCGCCGCGCTATCAACTGGTCCCGCCAGCAGTTCATGGACGCCATCGCGGTCGTCCTGTGGGAGCGGGATGGCGTCCCCTCGCCGCTGCGCGATCCCGACGTGTTCGAGTGGGAACGCAAAGGCCGCGTGCCGCTGCAGTACATCGACGTGATCTGCCGGGTGCTGCGCTGCTCGGCCGCTGACATCGGCTTCCCGGAGTACTCCGCCGACCACCGCCCGCGCCTCCAACCACAAGACGCGCAGAACCAGGAAATTCGGACAGATCTGCGGTACGCTGCTGGCGAGAGCGCGCTGCTCGACGCGGTTGCCCAGGGAGCGAGCATCGCCTACATCGGGATGCTCCACAGCCCCGGCATCGACGCCGAGCAGTACGTCGTACGGGTCGACGGGAGGTGCGTACTCGTGGACCGCCGGACATTTGTGCAGCTCGCGGGAGCAATCCCGGGGTTCGCCTTCCTCGGGACCATCGACTTCGGCCTCCAGCCCGACGGGCGTGCCCGGATCGCCGGAGCGCTCACCGGAGCTGGCTCCGTCGATTTGAGCCTGGTCGCCGACCTCCGCCAGAGCCGGAAATCCTCGGCCAAGCTCCTTGAGGCCGAACAGCTCCTCGACAAGGCAGACCCCAGCGACACACCGGCCTTCATCTACCACTTCAAGCCGGCGTGGGAGCTTCCAGTCATCCGTGGGCACTGCTTCCGCTACCTCGGCCGCTGGGAAGAGGCAGCCAACGCCCAAACCGAATGCCTTGGCGCCTACCCAGCAGACCGCATCCGCGATCGCGGCGTCGCCCACGCCCGCAGATCCCTCGCCTCCCTCCTCGACGGCCACGCGGACGCCGCCTGCGCCGAGGCCCAGCTCGCCCTCCCCATCGCCCTCGAAACCGCCTCAGCCCGGATCCTGAACGACCTCCGCACCCTCCGCGCCACCGCCCTGCGCCGCTGGCCCGAGTACCCCTCCGTCCGGGACCTCAACGACCTCCTCAGCCCCGTCGCGTAGGAGGCCGCAAGGCGGCCACTCCACACGACCGCTGTCGCATGCGGGTTTGCCGGGTGTGGCGGATAGCCGCTAGCATCCTGCGTTGGAAGCACCCCTTTAAGGGCTGGTCC
>DASWDC010000078.1:0-3328 GCA_036395655.1 Actinomycetota bacterium
ATGGAAAGCCTCGGCCTGGAGGGGCGCGGCGGCGCGGTCCGCGCCGGGTTCCTGCACTACAACACCCCCGCCGAGGTCGACCGCTTCCTGGAGGCGCTGCACCACATCGCCACCTGACCCCTGGCCGGTGCGGTAGCGTCCACCCATGAACCCGGGCATCCAGACCGAGAGCGACACCGGGGCGCCGCCGCCGGCGCCGGGCCCGGCGCCGCGCTGGGCGCGCTGGTATGCCGGGATGTTCCTGGCCGCGTTCCTGGTCTGCGGAGTGGTCGGGATCGAGGCCTGGCCGCTCACCGGCTGGCGGCTGTTCGCGGACGCGCGCAGTGCCCGCGAGACCAGCTTCCAGGCCGCCACCGTCGACCACGCCGGCCGCGAGACCCCGATCCGCTTCCAGGATCTGCCGATCCGCGACCACGGCAACGTTCAGGTCCTCAAGGGTTTCGCCGCCCTGTCGCCCGCCAAGCAGGCAGCCGTGTGCGCCGCGTGGGCGGACGCCGTCCGCGCCCAGGGCGGCGACGTCGCGGCGCTGCGCGTCTATCAGCTCGACGTGGACCTGTCCCAACGGGAGGGGCAGCGGGGCGCACCGACCCGGCGCACGCTGCGCTGGACTTGCCAGCCGCCGCCGCAGGGCTCCGGCTCCGGAGCCGGCGGGGGTTCCGGCCAGGGCGCAGGCCAGGGATGGAGGGTCGATGCGGCGGCGGGTTGAGGGACTGTGGGCGACCTTCCAGGCCTGGCTGTTCGCTCCGGGCGACCCGCGGCGGCTCGCGGCGCTGCGGATCGGGCTCGCCGGGCTGCTGACGATCCGGCTCGCCAGCGGGCCCTACCTCGACCTCGCCCACCAGCCGGCGGCGCTGTTCCGGCCGATCTCCTTCCTGAAACTGCTGCCGCACATGCCGCCGCCGGGCGTGGTCGTCCCGCTCCAGGTCGTCGGGGTGGCCGCCGCGCTGCTCGCCACGGTGGGACTGTGGACCCGGGTGGCGCTGCCGGTCGCCTACCTCGCCGCGCTGCCGTTGATCGCCATGACCTCCAGCCTTGGCAAGACGGTTCACAACGACGTGCTGCTGCTGCTGTGCCTGTTCCCGCTGCTCCCCGCACCGGCGGGGGACGCCTGGTCGCTGGACCTTCGGCGGCGCCCTCCAGCCGAACGACGCCCCGCGTGGTCGTGGCGCTACGGCTGGCCGCCGCGGACCGCCATGGTGGTGATCGCTGGCGCGTACTCCTTCACCGGCTACGCCAAGCTGCTCCACGCCGGGCCAGCCTGGGTGACCAGCGGGAACCTCCGCTGGGTCCTCTACGGCTCCAGTGACGCGCAGGCCCATCCCAACGTCGCCGCGCTGTTCGTCGCCGACCGGCCCTGGCTCGCCCACCTGTTCGCCGCCGGCACCCTCGCGGTCGAGCTGGGCTTCCCGCTGGTGCTGTGGCGCCCGCGGCTGGCCTGGCTGTTCGTCCCCGCCGTGGTCGCCCTCCACACCGGCATCTGGGTGGCGATGCGCCTCGACTACTACCCGATGGCCGCCACCGTCCTGATCGTGTTCGTCGACTGGCCGGCGCTCGTCAGCGGTCGCCTTCCATCCGGTCCATTCCCTGGAGGATCGCGCTCCGGGCGGCGCGGACGCCCTGGCGGTAGCCGATCGCCAGCACCTGGTCGAGCTGCGCTTCGCTGATGGTGCCGTAGGCGCGCACCTGGGCCCGGATCGTTTCGAGGTACTGGGCGTCGTAGCCGGCCCGGACGGTGGACGGGAGGTCGTACGGGTCATCGCTCATCCGCGAATTCTCGCATCCTCGCAGCATCGGACGAAAACGGAGAGTGCTTGCCTTGCCTGTCGTGCTGCCTGCTTCGCCTCTACCCTGAGCCGCGACGAAACCGGACAGGAACGAAGAATCAGGAGGGAAGCGCATGGCGGTGGCGCCACGCGAGCTGGGTCGCAGCGGGATCCGGGTGAGCGCGATGGGCTTTGGGTGCTGGGCGATCGGCGGGCCGTTCTGGCAGGGAAGCCAGCCGCTCGGCTGGGGCGAGGTGGACGACGACGAGTCGGTGCGGGCGCTGCGGCGGGCGTTCGACCTGGGGATCAGCTTCTTCGACACCGCCGACGTCTACGGCGCCGGGCACAGCGAGCGGGTCCTCGGGCGAGCCCTGGCGGAGGCGGGTGCGCGCGACCAGGTGGCGATCGCCACCAAGTTCGGCAACCGCTTCGAGGAGGCCACCCGCCAGCTCACCGGCAGCGACGCCAGCCCCGCCTACATCCGCCAGGCGTGCGAGGCGTCACTGCGGCGGCTCGGGACCGACCGGATCGACCTGTACCAGCTGCACCTCGGCGATCTTGACCCGGCCGCCGCCGAAGCCGCCTTCGACACCCTGGAGGCGCTGGCCGAGCAGGGCCTGATCCGCGCCTACGGCTGGAGCACCGACGACCCCGAACGCGCCCGCCTGCTCGCGGGACGGCCGCATTTCGCCGCCGTCCAGCACGACCTGAACGTGCTGCTGGACGCGCCCGAAGTGCTGGCCGCCTGCGACCAGCTCGGCGTGGCCAGCGTCAACCGCGGCCCGCTGGCGATGGGGCTGCTCAGCGGCAAGTTCCAGGCCGACTCGCGCCTGCCCGCCGACGACGTGCGCGGCAAGGAGCCCATCTGGATGCGCTACTTCCAGGACGGCCGCCCAAGCCCCGCGTGGCTCGCCCGCCTCGATGCCGTCCGCGAGGTCCTCACCAGCGGCGGCCGCACCCTGGCCCAAGGCGCCCTCGCCTGGATCTGGGCCCGCAGCGAGCGCACCATCCCCATCCCAGGCGTCCGCACCGTCCCCCAAGTCGAGGAGAACGCCGGCGCGCTCGCCTTCGGGCCGCTTGAACCTGGCCAGCTCACCGAGATCGACGCCCTGCTCGGCCGCACCACCGCTGGCGCGCAGCCATAGGCTCTGGAAGGCCCGCATCCCGCCCGGGCGAGGTCCCGGTTCCCCTGTCAGGCTTGGGCAACTTCCGCGGTCAGGTCTTCCATCGCCGCCAGGGCGGCCTCGATGTTGGGGATCGAGTTGGCGTAGGAGAAGCGCAGGTAGCCCTCGCCGTAGGCGCCGAAGGCGGTGCCCGGCAGGCAGGCGACCCCGGCGCGTTCCAGCAGCGCCCCGGCCAGCTCGGCGGCGGGCAGGCCGAGGTCGGCGACCCGTGGGAAGGCGTAGAAGGCGCCCTGCGGCTGCAGGCACGAGACGCCGGGGATTCGGTTCAGGCCCGTGACGATCACGTCGCGGCGGGCGCGGAAGGCGGCGACCATCGCCTCGACCGGATCCCAGGGGCCCTCCAGCGCGGCGATCGCGGCGTGCTGGCTGAACGCCGAGGTG
>DASWDC010000079.1:0-4656 GCA_036395655.1 Actinomycetota bacterium
CGCGCAGAGTCTACAGGCTTTTCCCCGCTCGTGGGCCGAGTCAGCGACTGAACGCGGGCAGGTCCCGATTCTGCGCCATGAGGAAGACCTGCCCAGCGCGGTTCGGCGTATTGGCTTCCAGCTTGCGCCTCTCCGGAGAGCTCGCCCGTGAGGTCCTCCGTGTCCTGCGTGAGGAGGACCCAGGGCTGCCGGAAGACTCGACGGTCGTGGCGCTTGTTGTCGAACCACGACACGCAAACCAGCAACCTCCTCCTCCTGCCGCCGGGCTCGAAGGGTTGATCGGCGTCCTCGGCGATGTTGAGGTGCCGACGGACGCGTCCGAACGTGTCGACGAGTACCTCTACGGCCGCCGTTGATCGTCGACACCGGAGCCCTCTACGCGGCCATGTCTCCTCGTGACCGTCACCATGTGCCTTGCGCGGCACTGCTGCGGACGGGAGAGCAATTCCTGCTGCCTGCGCCAGTCCTGGTCGAGCTGGACTATTTCCTTATGGAGCTGACCGGAACGTATCGGGCGAACGTATCGGGCGTTCGACGAGGTGCTCCGCCGGATTGAAAACGGCTCGCTCACCGTCTTGGACCTGAACAGTGACGACTACGCTCGGGTCCGGCACCTGTGTGCACAGTACGGCGATTGGCCGCTCGGCTTCGTCGACGCGGCCGTGGTGGCGCTCGCGGAGCGAGAACGGCAGACGCGAATCGCCACCCTGGATCGCCGCCACTTCGGGGCGATCAAGCCGGCGCACGTTCCAGCCTTCGAATTGCTGCCGTAGCCGCGGCTTCCGCCCGACGCCTCAGGTACAACCCTCAGACGGAGGGCGTGCTGAGGGTGGAGGAGTGGTGCGGGCAGCCTCCTGTTGCCGGGGCGGTGGGAGCCTGGGTCGGGGCGGACTTGGTCCCGCTGGCGGCCTGGGCGCTGGCCATGCCGAGGCTCAGGGCTCCGGCCACGGCGAGGACGAGGAGAATCCTTCGGACGGTCGGTCGTGACAACACCGGTACCTCCCGTTTGTAGCGATACCTCAGTGTAACAGCCACCGATGGGGTCGAGACTCCGGCCTGAGCATGCTGTTCCGGCCTACCGGGATGAGATCGAGCAGTGGATCAGCGACAGTGCGCATGGCCTCCAGGGCGGCATCCATGCTCAGGGCACGGTCGGGACGGTGCCGTGGTGGAGGGCGACGATTCCCCCGGTGAGGCTGCGCCAGCGGACGGCGCTGAACCTGGCTCGCTGGAGCCAACGGGCGAGGTCGGGCTGGCTGGGCCAGGCGGCGATCGAGCGGGCGAGGTACTCGTAGGCTTCGGGGTCGGGGCTGAGGCGCCGCGCGGCGAGGGGGAGCAGGCGGTTCAGGTAGCGCTCGTAGACCTCGCGAAAGCCTGGCAGCACCGGGTGGGAGAACTCGCAGACGACCAGGCGCCCCCCGGGGCGCAGGACGCGGCGGAACTCCCGCAGGCCCTGGGCCGGATCGGGGAGGTTGCGCAGCCCGAAGGCGATCGTGACCACGTCAACCGAGGCGTCGGCCAGCGGGAGGGCCAGCGCGTCCCCGGCGGCGACCGGAACGCTGCCGCCGGCCCGCCGCAGCATCTCCACCGAGAAGTCGAGGCCGATCACGGTGGCGCCCGGGGCGAGGCGGGCGAGGTCAGCGGCGAGCTTCCCGGTGCCGCAGGCGACGTCAACCGCGGCCTCGCCGTCACCCAGCCCGGTGGCGCCCGCCGCCGCACTGCGCCAGTGGCGGTCTTGCCCCAGCGAAAGCACGGTGTTGGCCAGGTCGTAGCGGGGTGCGACGCGGTCGAACATGCGCCGCACCCCTCTGGCGGTCCGCTCCGCCGCCGGGCCGGGGGTCGCCAGGCCGGCGGCGGGCACTGTCATGTGGCGCTCACGCGCCTGAGCTTACCCCCAGTAGGAGGCGTGCCAGGTGACGTTGGCGAGGAGCGCCTGGCCGCTCTGGTTCGGGTGGAAGTAGTCCAGGCCGGAGACCTGGCTGGAGCTGAACGAGGTGTTGAACACCGCGAAGTTGTCGAAGCGGCAGTTCGAGTACCTGGCGCAGACGCTTTGCAGGACGTTGTTCAGGTCCCGCTCGTGGGCGAGGACCGCCTGCCGGGTCGCCTCGCTGTTGGAGGTGTTGAGCATCGACTGGCAGATGCTGGCGACCTTCCAGACCGCCTCGGCGAGGATGTTGTTGTGGAGCGTCGCCCACAGCTGGTAGACGTTCGGGATGCTCGACACGAAGACGTGCGCCCCGGACGGCAGACCCTGCAAGGTGTTCATGGTGCTGGTGAACTGATTGGTGAAGTCGGTCGTCGAGGTCATGTTCGACGACGACGAGGTGCAGACGTCGTTGGCGCCCAGCAGGACGGTCACGTACTGCGCCCCCTGGGACACTGCGGACGCCGCCTGGCCCGGCCCGGCGGCCATCTTCGCGCCGGTGACGGCGTCGTCGTGATAGTGGCCCGAGATGCCGCCGTTGGCAGCGAGGACGTGCTCGTAGTGGCTGGTGATGCCGTCGCCGCTGTCGTAGCCGGTTGACCAGGAATGGCTGGGGTGGTCACCCCAGAGACAGCAGGAGTCGAACGCCTGGCTGATCGAGTCGCCGATGGCGGCGATCGAGTTCGGCAGGGCTGGGGCGGCGCTGGCACTGAGCGCGGTCGCCATCATGGCCGCGACAAAGACCAGCAGGGCGACGAGGGTGAGGGCGGCGAGGGACACCGCGCGGCGGGGACGTGGCCGGGGCATGGCCAACTCCTTCCGGGGGGGCGAGCATGCCAACCTCGCGACGCGGCTACGCGCGCGGGGGGAAGGCATGCGACCTATGGGAGGAGCCTGGGGGGCTCGCTACCCTTGATTGGGCGGCTTCGGACTCGTCCGTGTCAAGGGTCTATGCGAATTCCACCCACTTCGCCCGCAGATGCCCGGGGTTGCGAAGGTGTTGCAGGGGATTCGCAGGGGATTTGCAGCGGTTGTTGCGGCGCCGCTCACAGCGCCGGGCCGCGCAGGAACGGGGTGGACAGGACCACCGCGGTGCGGGTGTGGGCCACCCCGTCGACGTCGCGGATGCGCTGCAGCACCTCGGACAGCTCCATGAGGGAGTGGGCGCGGACCGCCAGCAGGTGGCTCTCCTCGCCCGTCACGGTGTAGGCCGCCTCGATCTGGCCGGCCGCGGCGAAGGCGCCCTCCATCGCCGCCAGGTTGGCCGTGTCGCTCGGGACCACCCCGACCAGCGCCAGCACGTCCAGACCGAGCAGCTCGGGGTCGATGGCGGCGTGGTAGCCGCGAATCACGCCACGGTCCTCCAGCCGGTGCACCCGGTCGTGGGCCGAGGGCGCCGACAGGCCGACCGCCTTGCCGATCTCGGTGTAGGTGGCGCGGGCGTTGACCTGCAGCACCCGGAGGATGCTCAGGTCGATCGCGTCGAGATGCGGATCCTTGCTGGCCATCTGGCCTGGTTCTGCCCCATCCGAGCGCTCCGCAATCCGCGGGCGCCTATTTCACTCCCGCGTAGCTGTGGAGGCCGACGATCCAGGTGTTCACCACGTAGAAGTTGAACAGCAGGCAGCCCATGCCGACCAGGGAGATGACGGCGGCGCGGCGGCCCCGCCAGCCGACGGTGGCGCGGGCGTGGAGGTAGGCGGCGAACACCACCCAGACAATGAACGACCAGGTCTCCTTGGGGTCCCAGCCCCAGTAGCGGCCCCAGGCGGACTGCGCCCAGATCGCCCCGGCGATGATCGCGAAGGTCCAGATCGGGAAGCCGAAGGCGGCCGTCCGGTAGGCCAGCTCGTCGAGCGTCCGTGCCGCCGGGAGGCGGTCCCAGAGGCTCCGCGGGGCCAACCCCTCGGCCTGCGGGTCCGCTGTGGGCTCGGCCTCAACCTCAGCTTCGGCCTCGTAGCCGGCGAGCGCCTCCTGCAGCTCCACCTGGTCGGCGGTCCGCGCTCCACCCGCGACCAGGGGCGGCAGCCTGGTCTCGCGGCGGCGCTCGACCCGGTCCTTGACCAGGAACAGCGCGCTGAAGATCGCCGAGAGGCTGAGCACCGACGAACCGGTGATGGCGGCGGCGACGTGGATCTTGATCCAGCCGGAGTTGAGCGCCGGCACCAGCGGCCCGGCGGGCACCCGCAGCGCCACCCCGGCGATGCCGATCGCCAGCACCGCCGGGAACAGGAAGAAGACCCCCAGCGGCCGGACCTCGGGCCGGCGCCTGGCCCACACCAGGAAGCCGCCGACGAGGATGACCCCGACCATGATCGAGTACTCGTACATGTTGCCCCACGGCACCCGGTGGGCGGCCAGGCCGCGGGTGACCGCCGCGGCCACGTTGGCGCCCAGGCCCGCGATGGTGACGGCCAGCCCGGCGCGGCCGGTCCAGTGGATGCGGTAGGCGAATTCGAGGCCGTACAGCACCGCGGCCACCACGTAAGCGATGACGGCGAACCACACCAGCGTCTCGGAGAGGTTCGCCAGGCTTGCCGGGGACATGAACTCCTCCTACGTACCTCTTGACCTCTTGGCCTTCACCGCCGGACCGAGGATGACCCGCTCAGGGTAGACCCAGCCTGCTCCCCGGGCGACTCGAACCCGGGCCCGAGCAATTCGCGGCGGACCTCGTCGGCGATCTCCTTGAACTCCTCCACGAAGGCGGGTTTCCCCTGGAGGGCGAGCCC
>DASWDC010000080.1:0-5660 GCA_036395655.1 Actinomycetota bacterium
TCGACCCGCTCTCGGTTCCGCGCTTCGCCGGCCCATCCACGTTCGCCCGGCTTCCCCGCCGCGACGAGGTGGAGCGGTGCGACGTCGCCGTGGTCGGGGTCCCCTTCGACAGCGGCGTCACCTACCGCCCCGGCGCCCGCTTCGGCCCCGCCCACGTCCGTGCCGGGTCCCGGCTGCTGCGCCCCTACCACCCCGGCCTCGACGTCGAGCCGTTCGCCGTCCAGCAGGTCGCCGACGCCGGCGACATCGCCTGCAACCCCTTCGACATCCAGGAGGCCATCGGCCAGATCCAGCGCGCCGCCGACGGCCTGCTCGCCGACAGCGGCTGCCTGGTCGCCATCGGCGGCGACCACACCATCGCGCTGCCGCTGCTGCGCGCCGCCCACCACCTCTGGGGGCCGGTCGCCCTGCTCCACTTCGACGCCCACCTCGACACCTGGGACACCTACTTCGGCGCCCCCTACACCCACGGCACCCCCTTCCGCCGCGCCAGCGAGGAGGGCCTGCTGCGCAGGGACCGCTCCGTCCACGTCGGCACCCGCGGCCCCCTCTACGCCCCCACCGACCTCACCGACGACGCCGACCTCGGCTTCCAGGTGATCGACGTGATGACCGTCGGCCGCGACGGCCCCGACGCCATCGCCGAGCGCATCCGCGGCCAGGTCGGCGACGCACCCCTGTACGTCTCGGTCGACATCGACGTCCTCGACCCGGCCCACGCCCCCGGCACCGGCACCCCCGAAGCCGGCGGCCTCTCCAGCCGGGAGCTGCTCGCGATCCTGCGCGGCCTCGCCGCCCGCGACACCGCCGAACACCCCGCCGCCCGCATCGTCGGGGTCGACGTAGTGGAAATCGCACCGGCCTACGACCATGCGGAGATCACCGCGATCGCTGCGGCGCATGTGATCTACGAGTTGCTGTCGGTGCTGGCGGTCGGGCGGACGGGCTGACGCTGCCGCGTGCGGCCGGGCCGGCCGGCCAGGCTAGAGCGGCAGGCCAGCTTCCAGGTGCGCGAGGGCGGCGTCGAGCACCGTGTAGTAGTCGGTTCCGGACTCCTCGCTCCAGCTGAACCAGGTGGCGAGCACGATCCCAAGGAGCGCGCCGGTGAGGACGCGTATCTCGAAGTCGTCGGGACGGCGCCCGACCCGCTCGGCGACGATCTCGGCGGCCAGTTGGAGCTGCGTCGCGAACCCTTCCATCATCCGGGCGCGCAGCTCGGGGACGGAGCGGATCAGGGCGATGCGTGCCCGTTCCTGGGCCCACTCCTCGGGTGGGAGCGCGTCGATGACGGTGCGCATCGCGCCGCGCAGGGCGGCGATCGGCGGCAGTTCGCTGGGCTGGGCCTGGAAGGCCGCGATCAGGGGCGGGTCGAGGTCGTCGGCGAGAACCACGTCTTCTTTGGCGGGGAAATAGCGGAAGAAGGTGCTGGGCGAGACCTCCGCCGCCGCGGCGATCTGCTCGACGGTGGTGGCGTCGTAGCCCTGCTCGTGGAACAGCCGCATGGCGTGCTGGCGGATCGCGGCTCTGGTCCTGGCCTTCTTGCGTTCGCGCAGCCCGGGCCCGGCGGTACCGGGCTCGGGCTGCGTGGCTACCTCAGACGACAATTTCGCTCTCCGGTTCCGATTGAGACGTCGTCGCCGCCGCGTCGGCTGCGGGTACGAGGGCCCGTCGGGGCAAGAAGGCCAGTGTCAGCACGATACCGAGCAGGGCGATGCCGCCGCACGCCAGCAGCATAACGTCCATGCCATGGGCGAAGGCGGCGCGCACGGAGTCCAGCAGCGGCGTCGAGCCGAGCTGGTGGGCGACGGCGACGCCGGCGGAGACGCTGTCCCGGACGGCGCTGGCGGCCTGGGTGGGCAGGCCGGTGAGGTCGAGGCGGGCGTGGTAGGCGGAGCTGAGCACGGTGCCGAGGACGGCGACGCCGATGGTGCCGCCGACCTGGCGGAGCGCCTGGATCACGCCGGAGCCGGTGCCGCTGCGCTCGGGCGACAGGGCGCTGAGGGCGGCGTCCATCGAGGTCGGGAGGGTGAACCCCATGCCGATGCCGACGATCGAGACCCAGGTGGCGGCGAAGCCGTAGCCGCTGTGGACGCCGCTGGCGGCGCCGGTGGCGAGCCCGGCGGCGAGCAGCACGAACCCGGTCGCGACGGTGACCTTGGCGCCGGCGCGGCGGGCGAGCCGCTCGGCGACCTGCGAGCCGACGAGCAGGCCGCCGATGATCGGGAGGAGGCGCAGGCCGGCGCCCATGGCGGTGGTGCCGCCGACGGCCTGGAAGTACTGCGGGACGGCGAACAGCACCCCGAACAGCGCGAACGACACCAGGGTCGCCAGGGTGGTTCCCCAGGTGAAGCTGGCGGAGCGGAACAGCGAGAGGTCGATCAGCGGCTGGCCCTCTGGCCGTTGGCTGATGCGGCGCTGGACGAGGATGAACACCACGAGCAGCAGGACGCCGGCGATCAGGGAAGCGGCTGCGGCGGGGCTGCCCCAGCCGTGCTGGCCCGCTTCGATGGCGCCGTAGGTGAGGCCGACCAGGCCGGCGCTGGAGATGAGGACGCCGGTGATGTCCAGGCGGGGGCGGTGGATGCTGCGCGACTCTGGCAGCAGGACGGCCACGGCGATGAGTCCGACGACGGTGACCGGCACGTTGATGAGGAAGACCGAACCCCACCAGTAGTTGTCGAGCAGCCAGCCGCCGAGGATCGGGCCGATCGGCCAGCTGACGGCGTTGGCGGCGACCCAGACAGCGATTGCCTTGGGCCGCTCCTCGGCGGTGAACAGCACCGGGAGGACCGCCATCGACAGCGGGATCAGGAACGCGCCGCCGAGCCCGAGCACGGCGCGGGCGGCGATCAGTCCCCCGGCCGAGGTGGCGTAGGCGCAGCCGAGGGACGCCACGCCGAAGAGGGCGAGTGCGCCGACGAGGAGCTTCTTGCGGCCGTAGCGGTCGCCGAGCAGCCCGGCGGGCAGCAGCATCGCGGCCAGGACGAGGGTGTAGGCGTCGATGAACCATTGCAGTTGGGCGTTGCTGGCGTGCAGGTCGGTCGCCAGGGTCGGCAGTGCCAGGTTGAGGACGGTCAGGTCCAGGCCGACCGCCAGCAGCGCCAGGGCGAGCGCGCCGAGCGCCCACCACCTGCGGGATCCGAGAGAAATCATGAGAGCTACAACCTTTCAGGAGGGACCCTGAAATGATAGTAACTCTCATAAGGTAGCGACTGTCAAGCTTTTCAGCCGTCGGTGACCGCCGCCTGCTCCTTGGCGAGCCGTTCGATCAGGTCGGCGGCCCGCACGGTGCCGGGACTGGCCCGCAGGCGTTGCGAGGTGGTCTGGAGGCGCGCTGTCAGGGCCTGGTCGGCGGGCAGGCGCTCGACCGCGGCCACCAGCTCGCCCTCCTCGAAGGCATAGGTGGGCAGGCGGGCACCGAAGCCGGCCTCCTGCATCCGCTGGGCATTGTCGTACTGGTCCCAGAACAGCGGCAGCAGCACCATCGGTTTGCCGAACCAGAGGCACTCGGTGGTGGTGTTGTTGCCGCCGTGGGTGATCACCAGGTCGACCTGGGGCAGGATCGACACCTGCGGCAGGAACTCGGCGCCGGCCATGTTGTCAGCCAGGCGCAGCAGCTCGTGCTGGGGGCCCATTGACACGATCACCCGGTGGCGGGTGCGGCCGAGCACGTCGATGAGGTGCTGCATCAGCTCGACGTCGGCGGCGCCGAGCGAGCCGAGGCTCAGGTAGAGCAGCGGCCCGGCCTCGGGGCCCCCGGCCAGGCTGGCGGGCAGCTCCCAGGGCTGGTCGGTGGCGCGCACGCACGCCTCCAGGTTGTGCCAGGTGGCCGCGAGCGGGCGCCGGCGCCGGTAGTCGGCCTCGCGCGGGTACAGGTACAGGTTGAGCCAGGGCGACTCGTGGATGAACTCGAGCTCCGGCAGCGGCGGCGCGCCGCGATCCTGGCAGAACTGGCTGAAGTCGTCGTACAGCGCACTATGGGTGCGGCGGTACTCGGCGCGGAACGCCGCCCAGCCGCTGCGGTCGGCCTCGGGGTAGCCGGAGAACACCGGGGCCAGGTCCGGGTCCTTCAGCTCCAGAGGGTTGCAGGAGGTGATCCGGACCCAGGGGCGCCCGCTGGCCGGCAGGGCAGGGAACGCGACCACGTTGTCCTCGACCAGCACGTCCGGCTGGATTTCCCCGATGATCTCGCGCAGACGGTCGTCCACGTAGCGGGCGCCGTCGACCAACGCCTGGAAGGTGGGGGCGATGAAGCCTTCCAGCTGCTCGATCGTGGGGCGGCGGAAGACAGGCGCGGTGTCGCGGATGAAGTCCTTCCAGAACTGCCCGGGCGCCTCCTCGACCTCGGACGGGGGGCCGAGCCGCATCAGGCGCTCCTCGAAGCCCTTGGCTGCCAAGGTGCCCGCGAACGACTCCTCCACGATGAAGACGACCCGGTGCCCGCGGCGGCGCAGCACGTCGCCGATGCCGACGCAGTTGTTGGTTGGGCCGAACGCACCTTCGGGGAAGAACACGACCGTCGCCAAGGCCACCTCCTGCTCGCGAACCTCACCGGGAACCAGCGCCAGATCAAGCAGGTTAACGCAAGCAGGCAAGGCAATCGGACATTGACGCATTGACAGGCTCTCTCGCCCGACGGAGCATCGTGGGCGCTAGGTGCATTCCTTCCTGATCCACCGATTCTGTCCAGATCCGCCGCCTGTCAGGAGGAGGCCGCATGCACCCTCCCCGCTTTGACTATGTCGCGCCCCGCGAACTCGGCGAGGCGCTCGACCACCTCGCCGAACATGGCGACGACGCCAAGGTGCTGGCCGGGGGCCAGAGCCTGATCCCGCTGCTGAAGCTGCGGTTCGCGGGGCCCGCGCTGCTGGTCGACGTGAACCGGATCGAAGGCCTGGACACGCTCGCCGAGCACGATGGATGGCTGCGGGTCGGGGCGCTGGTCCGCCACCGCGACGCCGAACACGCCGCGCTGCTGCGGGAGCGCTATCCCACCATGGCGGCGGCCGCGCCGCAGGTCTCCGACCCACTGGTGCGCAACCTCGGCACCGTCTGCGGATCGCTCTGCCACGCGGACCCGTCCGGCGACTGGGGTGCGGTGATGCTCGCGCTCAGCGCGCAGTTGCTGGCCCGCTCCCGCGACGGCGAGCGGACGATTCCCGCGCGGGAGTTCTTCGCCGGGCCGTTCGAGACCACGCTGCGACCCGACGAGCTGCTGGTCGAGGCCCGCGTCCCGGCACCGGCGACGCGCCGCGGCGGCGGGGCCTACCTGAAGCTGGAGCGCAAGGTCGGCGACTTCGCCACCGCCGCGGTCGCGGTGCACCTGTCGATGGCCAACGGCCACATCGGCGCGGCGGGCATCGGGCTGACCGCGGTCGGACCGACCAACCTGGCCGCCACCGAGGCCGATGCGGTCCTTGTCGGTGCCGAGCCGAGCGACGAGCTGTTCCGGGAGGCGGCGGAGCTTGCCGCGCAGGCCGCCCAGCCAAGCGACGACCAGCGCGGCCCCGCGGCCTACAAGCGCAACGTCGTGCGCGTGTTCACCGAGCGTGGCCTACGCGCGGCGGCCGCGATGGCCCGGACCCAGGACACAGGCGGAGGTGCGTGAGGCATGAAGGTCACCGTCACGGTGAACGGCAGCGAGCACAGCGCCGAGGTCG
>DASWDC010000081.1:0-19250 GCA_036395655.1 Actinomycetota bacterium
GGCCGCCTTGGCGACGGCGGTTGGGACCCCGTGCAGCGTGGCGCCCATGCGGGTGGCGTAGGCCGACGACAGCAGGCTGCCGAGCACGGCGACCCCGAGCACGCCGCCGACCTGGCGGACGGTGGAGCTGACTGCCGAGCCGACCCCGGCGCGGGCGGGCGGCAGGGCCCCCATGATCGCCTCGGTGGCGGGGGCCATGACGTTGCCCATGCCGACGCCGAGCAGCACCAGGGAGGCCGCTACCAGGCCGTAGCCGCTCGCGGTCGAGGCGGTCGAGAGCAGCGCCAGGCCGGCGGTGACGAACAGCATCCCGGCGCCGACCACCAGCTTGGTGCCGAGGCGCTCCGTCAGCCGGGCCGACAGCGGCGCGCTCACGATCAGCGCGACCGACACCGGCAGGATGCGCATGCCGGAGGCGAGGGTGTCGTAGCCAAGCACGAACTGCAGGTACTGGCTGAGGAAGAACAGCGCGCCGAAGAGGGCGAAGAACACCAGGGCGGTGGTCAGGCTGGCGGCGGTGAAGCGGGCGTTCTCGAACAGGCGCACGTCCATCATCGGGGTGCGCTGGCGCCGCTCGACCAGCACGAAGGCGAGCAGCAGGACCGCGGCCAGCGCCAGCGAGCCGAGGATCGTGCCGCTGGTCCAGCCGTGCGACGGGGCCTCGATCAGGCCGTAGACCAGGGCGCCGAGCCCGGTGATCGACAGCACCACGCCAGCGGGGTCGAGCGGGGTGGCGGCCGGGTCGCGCGACTCGGGGATCAGCGCCAGGCCGGCGAGGATCGCCGCCGCGGTGACCGGGACGTTGACGAAGAACACCGAGCCCCACCAGAAGTGCTGCAGCAGCCAGCCGCCGAGCGCCGGGCCGATGGCGATGCCGAGCCCGGAGACGCCGGCCCAGATGCCGATGGCGCGGCCCCGCTCGCTGGCCGGGAAGACGTTGGTGACGATCGACAGCGTCGAGGGCATGATCAGCGCGGCGCCGAGGCCCATCACGGCGCGCCAGGCGATCAGCGTCCCGGCGCTGCCGGCGAAGGCCGAGAGCCCGGAGGCGGTGCCGAAGAGCAGCATCCCGGCGGCGAGCACGCGGCGCCGCCCGAAGCGGTCGCCGAGCGCCCCGGCGGTGAGCAGCATCCCGGCGAAGACCAGCGCGTAGGAGTCGACCATCCACTGCAGCTGGCTGCCACTGGCGTGCAGGTCGCGGACCAGCGTGGGCAGCGCCACGTTGAGGATGGTGTTGTCGAGCCCGATGACCAGCAAGCTCAGGCACAGCACCCCGAGCGTCCACCAGCGCCTCGGGTAGAGCGCCTCTGGCATTGGAGCCCCCTTCCATGGAACGGAACCGTATCGTTTCGTAATCTGGAAGCAGGCTAGCACGCCCTACGAGGAAACGCAACGGTCTCGTATCGTTATTTGGGGAGGGCGAGCGGGCCGCCTATCGCCGGGTGATCGGGCCCTTGACGACGCCGCCGTCCAGCCCTGGATGGTCGCTGACCAGCTTCTGCTGGTAGGCCCTGGCGTCCGTCCTGGTGCTGAGGGTGCCGCTGTAGATCACCCAGAAGCCGGGGGTGAAGCCGTGGTAGTCGGAGCTGTTCAGCACGGCCACGTCGATGTGCTGGGCGCGGTACCGGGCGACGGTGGCGTCGGGGCGCGGCCCGGCGTTGTTGAAGCTGGCGAGCTGCACCGTGAAGAAGCGATCAGGCAGCGTGGTGCTCACCGCCGGCGTCGTCGTCGGGGGGCTGGCACTCGCCTTGCTGGATGGACCTTGGAAGGCACTCACGGCCAAGCCCAGGACGATCCCGCCGATCAGGCCGGCGAGCGCGGCGACCAGCACCATGGCCGGCCCGGGGTGGGGCCAGCGGGTGTCGTAGGGGCTGGTCTCGTCGTACATGGGCATACGCTAGCCGCCGTATTCTTGATCCTCAAGTCTGCTCGGCGTTCTCGAATGATCATCTTCTCGCCCGCTCGTTACCAGGGTTGCTTGCCCGGTAAACGACCGGTAAGCGATAAGGTAGAGCGGTGCCGGCCGACCCAGCGGCCGCTGGTCCCACTCGGTCCATCCGGAGGTCGCGCAAGCAATGACCGTCTTCTCAGGCGTCGCCCGCTACGCTCACGAGCGTCCGGACATCGAGGAGATGGCCCGGGCCAGGAACTCGGCCCGGCTGCAAGCGCTGGAGCGGCTGCGGGACTACGAGCTGCTGGCCGGTGGGACCTTCATCGAGCGGTCCGCCAGCGACTGCATCATCTACGGGCCCGGCGGGCTGCTGCACGTCTACCGCATCACCGCCGAGCTGCTGTAGCTGGTCTAATAACGGCGACATACCTGCCTGAACGAGACCTGCCTGAACGGGCTCGGCCTACAAGCTCCATCGCGCGGAGGCTTCAACCACATGACTCGCATCGGCGTGCTCACCGGCGGGGGAGACGTCCCCGGACTCAACCCTGCCATCAAGACGATCGCCTATGGCGCGATCGACCGTGGTCACCAGGTCGTCGGCATCCGCCGCGGCTGGGCCGGCCTGCTCGACTACGACCTGAACGCGACCGGCCCGCAGCCGGACTGCGTGCGGCCGCTCGGCAAGAATGACGTCCGCACCATCGACCGCACCGGCGGCACCTTCCTGCACACCAGCCGCACCAACCCCGGCAAGGTCGGCCCGCGCAACCTGCCCGAATTCCTCAAGGGCCAGGTCCAGGGCGACGGCCCCTTCGACTTCACCCCCCACGTGGTGCAGGTCGTCGAGCGGCTCGGCCTCGACTGGCTGGTGGCGATCGGTGGCGACGACACCCTCTCCTACGCCGAGCGGCTCTCGCACGAGGGCCCGCGAGTGGTCGCCATCCCCAAGACCATGGACAACGACGTCTACGGGACCGACTACTGCATCGGCTTCTCCACCGCCGTCTCCCGCAGCGTCCAGTTCATCAACCAGCTGCGCACCTCCACCGGCTCGCACGAGCGCATCGCGGTGGTGGAGCTGTTCGGCCGCAACTGCGGCGAGACCTCGCTCCTGTCGGCCTACCTCGCCGGCGTGGACCGGGCGATCATCTCCGAGGTCCCCTTCGACCCGGAGCTGCTGGCCCGCTACCTGCTTGAGGACAAGGCCGCCAACCCGTCGAACTACGCCATGGTGACGGTCAGCGAGGGCGCCAGCATGATCGGCGGCGAGGTGATCGAGTCCGGCGAGGCCGACGCCTATGGCCACCGCAAGCTCGGCGGCATCGGCCTCGCCACGGGCGACGCGCTGAAACGGCTCACCGGCCAGGACATCGTCTACCAGCAGGTCGGCTACCTGATGCGCTCCGGCGCGCCCGACGCGCTGGACCTGATGGTGGCGGTCAACTACGCCAACATGGCCCTCAACCTGATCGACCACGACTCCTCCGGCCGCATGGTGGCGCTGCGCAAGGGCGCCTACACCTCGGTGCCGATCACCACCATCATGGAGGGCGTCAAGCGCGTCGACGTCGAGGACCTCTACGACGAGAAGCAGTACCGCCCCCTGGTTCGCCAGGTCGACGGCAAACCGATGTTCCTGTATTGACCTGGTTGGCCGGTGTCGCATCCGCGTAACGTGGACGTTTTACGCAGATGATCGTGCCATCCGAGTAGACCTCCTGGTGACAGCCGCGACCCGCGCGGCCCGATCCAGGAGGTTCCTCGTTGTTCATGCATTCTCTCAGGCGCGTCGTGCGCACGCGGCCACGGCCGCTGCGCCCACCGCGCGGCATCCTCGCCTCCGTCCGCTGGGGAGCGCCGGTGGTCCTCATCCTGGCGCTCGCGCTGGCCCTGGCGGCCTGCGGCGGCAAAGCCAAGAGTCCCGGCGTGCCGAGCCTCAACCCGACGTCCAGCACCTCGGCCCGGAACGCCAGCAGTCAGGACCCCTACCAGCAGGCTCTCGCCTTCGCCCGCTGCATGCGCCAGCAGGGCATCAACATGCCCGACCCGAAGCAGAACGCCAGCGGGGGCATCACCCAGCAGATGGGCGGCAACGACACCCCCGTCTCCAAGGCGAAGGTCGACGCGGCGCAGAAGGTCTGCCAGAAGTACGCCCCGCAGGGTAAAGCCGGCGGCCATGCCAGCCAGGCGGACCTCCAGAAGGCCCTCGCCTTCGCCCGCTGCATGCGCCAGCACGGGGTCAACATGCCCGACCCCAAGATCGGCAGCGACGGCGGGATCGGGGTGACCATAGGCGCGAACCAGAACGACAAGGCCAAGATCCAGGCGGCACAGTCGGCCTGCCAGAAGCTCATGCCAGGGCCAGGATCCAGCCAAGGGTCGGGCGGCGGCACCAACCAGGGGGGTAACTGATGAGCCTCGACACCGACGCGGCCCAGCGGCAGCAGGCCGCTCTCCCCGACGGGGGCGAGGTGGACGAGGGCCGCAGGCGCCGGCGCCCGTGGCGGGTGGTCGGCGTCCTCGCCCTGATCGCGGTGGTCGGGGCGGCCTCCTGGATGACCGCCACACGGCTCGGCAACAACAACAAGGCCAATGCGGCCACGCCGGCGCCGTCCCTGTCCACCGCCACCGTCTCGCGGGGGAGCATCACCTCGACCCAGTCGGTCGACGGGACCCTCGGCTACGGCAGCGCCGTCACGGTGACGGGCAAGCTGAACGGCACCGTCACCAAGCTGCCAACCGATGGCGCCATCATCGCCCGCGACCACGAGCTGTACGAGCTGGACGGGCTCAACCCGGTGATCATGCTGACCGGCTCCCGGCCCGCCTGGCGACCGTTCAGCAGCGGCATGACCGATGGTCCCGACGTCACCGAACTGGAGCAGAACCTCAAGGCGCTCGGCTACGACCCCAACGGCGACATGACCGTCGACGACCACTTCAGCGCGGCGACCGCCGCCGCGATCAAGCGCTGGCAGAAGGCCCACAACCTCGACCAGACCGGCAGCGTCCCGCTCGGTCAGGTGGTGTTCCTGCCGTGGACCAAGGTGCGGGTGTCGTCGCTGAGCGCCTCGGCCGGCGGCCAGGGGATGGGGCCGCTCATGACCGTCACCTCGACCACCAAGCAGGCGACCGCCAAGCTCGACGCGGGCTCGGCCTACCTCGTTCACAAGGGCATGGCCGTGGAGATCCAGCTGCCCGGCGGCAAGACCAGCAGCGCCAAGATCAGCGACGTCGGCACCGTCGCCACCGCGCCCAACAACAACAACCCCAACAGCAACGGCAACGGCAGCTCGACGGTGAACGTCACCGCCACGCTGACCGACCAGCGCGCCGCCGGCAGCCTCGACCAGGCGCCCATCACCATGAACATCACCAGCGACAGGCGCAACAACGTCATGTACGTGCCGGTGACCGCGCTGGTCGCCCTCGCGGAGGGCGGCTTCGGGGTCGAGGTCGTCCGCTCCGACGGCACCCACCAGCTGGTCGGCGTGACCACCGGGCTCTACTCGGCCGACGGCAACGTGGAGGTCACCGGCAGCGGCCTGCACGTCGGCGACCGCGTGGTGGTGTCCCAATGAGCGACGAGGTGAGCGCGGCCGGGGCGGCGGACAACGGCGACGGTGCGTCGATGACGCTCCTGGCGCGGCCGGTCCTGGAGCTCCGGGCGGTCCGCAAGGTCTACCCCGGCCCGCTGGAGGTCCTGCACGGGATCGACCTGGAGATCCGCCAGGGCGAGCTGGTCGCGATCATCGGGCCGTCCGGGTCGGGGAAATCGACGCTGCTCCACATCATGGGCACGCTCGACCGGCCAAGCTCGGGCACGGTTCGCCTGGAGGGGTATGACATCAACCGGCTGCGCGACCGGGATCTCGCGGCGCTGCGGGCGCGGCGTATCGGCTTCGTCTTCCAGCAGTTCTTCCTGCTGGAGGGCATGAGCGCGCTCGACAACGTGGCCGGCGGCCTGCTCTACAGCGGCGTGCCGCTGGCCGAGCGGCGCCGCCGCGCCGCCGGGGTGCTGCGCCGCGTCGGCCTCGGCAACCGCCTGTACCAGTCGCCGGCCAAGCTCTCGGGTGGCGAGCGGCAGCGGGTGGCGATCGCCCGCGCGCTCGTCACCAGGCCAGCGGTGGTGTTCGCCGACGAGCCCACCGGCAACCTCGACTCCGCCTCTGGCCTGGCCATCCTCGACCTGCTCCACGAACTGAACCAGGAAGGCACCACCATCGTGGTGATCACCCACGACCGCGACGTCGCCGCGGCGATGAACCGGGAGGTCCACATCAGGGACGGCATGATCGAATCAGACACGATGACGAGGGAGGCATTGGTATGAGTACCGCGGCGCTCGCGCCCAGCCGGTTGCGGGCCGCCGACCTGCTGCGACTCGGCGGGGTGGGCATGCGCACGCGCAGGCTGCGCGCCACCCTGTCCGCGCTCGGGATCGCCATCGGCATCGCCGCGATGGTGGCGGTGCTCGGCATCTCGCAGTCCAGCAAGGCGGCCCTGCTCGCCCAGCTCGACCGGCTCGGCACCAACCTCCTGACGGTGAGCCCGGGGCAGACCCTCGGCGGCGACACCGCCGAGCTGCCGCTGGCCGCACCGGGAATGATCCGCCGTATCGCCCCGGTGCAGCAGGTCACCTCGGCTGGGGTAACGTCGGCCAGCATCTACCGCAACAACCACATCGACTCGGCCAACAGCGGCGGCCTCAGCGTGCAGGCGGCCAGCCTCGACCTGATCAGCACCCTCGGGGGCACCCTGCACCAGGGCCGCTGGCTCGACAAGGCCACCCAGAAGTACCCGGCGGTGGTGCTCGGCAGCGCCGCCGCGGCCCAGCTCGGCGTGGACAAGGTCGGCGTGAAGGTCTGGATCGGCGGCATCAGCGGCAAAGCCGGGCACTGGTTCTCGGTGATCGGCATCCTCGATCCGAACGTGCTGACCCCCGACCTGGACCGGGCCGCCTTCGTCGGCTACCCGATCGCGGCCAGCCTGCTCGGCCACGACGGCCACCCGAGCACGGTGTACCTGCGCGCCGACCCGGACAGCGTCGACGCCGTGGAGAGCGTGCTGGGCGCCACCGCCAACCCGCAGAACCCCAACGAGGTGAACGTCAGCCGCCCGTCCGACGCACTGGCGGCGCGGATCGCGGCCAAGGGCGCCTTCACCACGCTGTTCCTCGGCCTCGGCGCGGTCGCGCTGCTGGTCGGCGGGGTCGGCATCGCCAACGTGATGGTGATCGCGGTGCTGGAGCGCCGCTCCGAGATCGGCCTGCGCCGCGCGCTCGGCGCCACCAAACGGCACGTGTGGGCGCAGTTCCTGGCCGAGTCGCAGGTGCTCAGCCTGCTCGGCGGCGTCGCCGGGGTCGCTCTCGGCGCCCTGGTGGTGGCGGGCTACGCCGCCAACCGCGGCTGGGCGGTGCAGGTCCCAGCGGTCGCCGTGGTCGGCGGCATCGCCGCCGCGCTGGTGATCGGCGCGATCGCCGGCCTCTACCCGGCCGTGCGTGCCGCTCGGCTCTCACCGACCGACGCCCTCCGGACGGTGTGAGGTGTGAGCACACGGCACGGCCAACCCCACGGCCCGGCGGCTACCCCTCCAGCCGCCGGGCCGTGACACGTCCGGGTTCAGGGCTTGGTCGTCCAGGGGTCGCCGTGAGCACCGGCGTGGCCGGTGGGTCCGCTGGGAGGGTCACGGTCACCTCCAGGCCACCGAGGGGGAGCGGGCTGGCCTGGGCGTGGCCGCCGTGGGCGGCGGCGACCGAGCGGACGATCGACAGGCCGAGGCCGCTGCCCCGGTCAGAGCCGGTGCGCTCGGTGAGGCGCCGGAACGGCTCGAACAGGGAGGCGGCCTGTTGCTCGGTGAGCACCGGGCCGCTGTTCGCCACCCGGACCTGCACCCAGGCGCGGTCCGCCATCCGGGCGCGGCCGGCGAAGCCGCTGCCCACCCGGCCGCTGTCGACCTCGATGTGGCCGCCTCGGTGGTTGTGGCGCACGGCGTTCTCGACCAGATTCGCCACCATGCGCTCCAGCAGGGCATGGTCGCCGTGGGCCGGCGCCGCGCCGAGCACCTGGCTGACCCGCAGGCCGAGCGCCTCGATCTCCGCGTCGTTCTGGGCGAGCGCCTCGGCGGCGGCCTCGCCCAGGTCGACCGGCTCGCGCTTGGCCAGGCGGCGCTCGCTGCGCGCCAGCGTCAGCAGCCCCTCGATCAGGCGCTCGCTGCGATCGGTGGCGTCGCGCACCCGCTCGCCCATGACGCGCAGCTCGGCCGCGCTCGCGTCCGGGTCGGCCAGGGTGACGTCCACCTCGGTCCGGGCGATCGCCAGCGGGGTGCGCAGCTCGTGGGAGGCGTTGGCGACGAAGCGGCGCTGGGTGTCGAAGGCGGCGTCGAGGCGCCCGAGCATGGCGTCGAAGGTGTCGGCCAGCTCCTTCAGCTCGTCGGCGGGGCCGCGCATGCCGATGCGCTCGTGCAGGGTCTGCTCGGAGAGGCGCCTGGCGGTGGCGGTGATCCGGTGGATCGGGCGCAGCACCCGCCCGGCCATGGCCCAGCCGATCACGAACGAGACGACCGCCATGCCGGTGAGCGCCACCCCGGAATTGACCAGCAGGAGGCGGAGCGCATCCCCGCGTGCCCGCTGCATCACGGCCTGCAGGGCCTCCTTGCTGGGCGGGCCGGCCGCGGCATCAGGACGGGCCTGTGTCGAGGAGCCCTCAAATGCGACCGAGCCGCCGAACGGGGTCGCCTGCCCAGTGATCACCTCGCTGGTGCCGTTCACCACGGTCGTGACCCTGAACGGCACGGCGAAATGGTCACGCACCAGCGAGAACGTCAGCGCCAGCAAGACGACCCCGGCGAGCAGGAACAGCCCTCCGTAGACCAGGGTCAGCCGCAGCCGGATGCTCATCGGCCCGGTCCGGTCACAGCCGGTACCCGGAGCCGATCACGGTCTCGATCAGCGGCGGGCGGCCGAGCTTGCGGCGCAGGTTCATGAGGGTCACCCGGACGGTGTTGGTGAACGGGTCGGTGTGCTCGTCCCAGACCCGTTCCAGCAGGTCCTCGGCGCTCACCACCGCGCCGCCGGCGGCCATCAGGACCTCAAGGACGCCGAACTCCTTGCGGGTCAGGTGCAGGAAGTGGCCGTCGCGGGTGGCTTCGCGCCGGGCCGGGTCGAGGCGGACGCCGTGGCGCTCCAGCACCGCCGGGCGCGGGTCGCCAGTGCGCCGGCCGAGCGCGTGGACCCGCGCCACCAGCTCGGCGAAGGCGAACGGCTTGCCGAGGTAGTCGTCGGCGCCAAGGTTGAGGCCGTCGACCCGGTCCTCCACGGTGCCGGAGGCGGTCAGCATCAGGATCAGCGGCCGCCGGCCTTCCATGCCGGCGGACGAAGCGACGCCATCCATGGAAGGCCGGCCGTTGCCGTCCGCGTCGGGATCGACCAGCTGGCGGCAGACCTCGTCGCCGTGGACCTTGGGCAGGTCCCGGTCGAGGACCACCAGGTCGTAGCGGTTCACGGCCAGCTTGTCGAGGGCATCCGCGCCGTCCTGGGACTGGTCGACGGCCAGCCCCTCCCGGCGCAGCCCCCGGGTGATCGCCGCCGCCAGCACGGCCTCATCCTCCACTACGAGCACGCGCATCCGCCCGCGAGCACCTCCCCATCTCGTCCACGATTCGACCGGTCCCGCGGGCGAGGACCGGTCGGGGTCGTTGACCGCTCGCCGGCGGGACCGGCGAGACCAGGGTGCCGCAGGACGCCTAACGCCTGCGTAAGGCGACGCACCAGGAGGCTTTGGGGCGGGCTACTCGAGCCAGAGCAGCGGCGACAGTTTCCGGGAGGCTTTGCGGAGCTCCGCCTCGGCCCGGTCCATGGCGCTCCAGAGGTTCTGGATCTCGCGCTGGAGGGCGCGCAGCTCGTCGTCGTCGAAGGCGCCGTCGTCGGCGCAGCGGACCATGTCGTGGCGGTAATCCTCGACCGCGCCGCGCAGCTCGAGGGTCTTGTTCGAGAGATTGCGCAGATCGACTGCCAGCCGCCGAACGAGCATGGGGTCCGCCATCAATCGATCAACCTCCCGAGGCTCCCGGTCCTAGATGAAGCCAATGGAGCATAGCGCCATGAAGCCGAAAAGAAAGGCACAAGAACGGATGAATGGATGAAAAGTTGCTGAGAAGTGTTTGCCACCCCTGAGGGGTCCGAACGGCGGGGCGACCGGGCCCAATGATAGCCTTCGGTACCGACTTCGGAGGGCTCAGAGAGGATGAACCCGTGCCTCGGATCGCCGTCGACGTGATGCTGAAACGCGAGATCCTGGACCCGCAGGGCCAGGCGGTCGAGCGTGCCCTGCCGGAGTTGGGCTTCGAGGGCGTCAGCGACGTCCGCATCGGCAAGCACGTCGAGCTCACGATCGCTGACGGCGACGACGGTGAGGCGGCCGCCCGCCGCATGGCCGCGGCGCTTCTCGCCAACCCGGTCATCGAGGAGTTCTCGGTCCGGGTCCTGCCCTCGTCCTGATCTTCTGGCCGCTGCTCCGTGGACCGCTCACTCGTGCCAAGCCTCCGCCTCCGCCTCCGCCGCTCTCCCCGGTTGCGGCCCCGGCCGCTCACCTCCACCGACGTGGCCGCCATCAAAGCCCGCCCCTGGCCGCGCCTGCCCTGGTGGCTGTGGGCCGCCATGTCGCTGACCACCGTGGCCATGGTGGTGGTTGTGATCGGCCTGATCCACGGTGGCAAGCAGGCGTCAGTGCCGCTCGGCGCCCGCCGCCTGCCGCCGAGCGGCGACCTGACCCATACGGTCGGCAACTACCGGGTCCCGGCGCTCAGCGGCGCTGCCGGCGCCGACCTGCGGCGCCACGCCGGGTGCCCGCGGCTCGCCAGCGTCACCCTGGCGGGCACCGCGGACCAGGTCGCCCAGCTGGAGGCCGCCGCCGAGGACGCCTGCGGGCTGCGCACGACCACGCCGATCGAGCGGGCCCGGCAGGCGCTCGACCACACCAACGCCGAGGTCGCGTTCGCCGCGTTTCAATTGACCGGGGCCGAGTCCACCACCCAGCTGCGGCCGGGCCAGCCGCCGCTGGTGCTGGTCAACGCGGACTTCCAGCTCCGCTCCGCGCAGGCGATCGCGGTGGAGCTGATCCACGAGGGCAGCCACCTCGCCGACGGCCGCCAGCCGACCGCCGCCGACGAGCTGGCCGCCCGCCGCGCCGAGCTGGACGCCTGCCAGCGGCTCTTCACCCCCGGCCAGCGGCCGTCCCCGAATCCCGGCTGCGTGGACGCGGGCGCGCTGCTGGCCAAGGGCGACGCCGACGCCCTCGCCGAGCTTCGCAAGGCCGGCTACCGGTGAGCGCGCAGGGGCCGGAACCGGAGCCGGGGCCAGGGCGTGGGGCGGAGCCGGGGCGGCTCGACTGGCCGGTGGCGCATGGCGGGACCGCCGTGGTGACCCCGGAGCGGGTCGAGCTCGCGCTGGTTCCCGGGACGGATCCGGAGGCCGCTTTCGAGGTGGCCTCGGTGACCAAGCTGCTCACCTCGCTGGCGGCGCTGGCGGCGGTGCAGTCCGGGCGGCTCGCCCTCGACCAGGAAATCGGCGACCACCACCTCCCGGCGGGCGTGACCGCCCGGCACCTGCTCGCCCACGCCTCTGGGCTGCCGTTCGAGGAGGGGAACACGCGCCCGCCCGGGACGCGGCGGATCTACTCCAACCTCGGTTTCCGCCTGCTCGGCGAGGTGGTCGCCGACGCGGTCGGGCTGAGCTTCGAGGGCTGGCTGCGGAGCGCCGTCCTCGACCCGCTCGGCATGGCCGCGACCAGCCTGACCGCCCGCCGGTGGACCCAGGCGGACCCGGCCGCCGGAGCGGTCAGCACCCTCCCCGACCTGGTCAAGCTGGCCCGCTGCCTGCTCGATCGGGGCGCCCCGCTGCTCAGCCAGGACCTCTTCGGCGAGGCCGCCAGCGTCCAGTTCCCCGGGCTCGCCGGGCTGCTCCCCGGGATCGGGCGCTTCGACCCCTGCGACTGGGGCCTCGGCTTCGAGCTGAAGGACGGCAAGCAGCCCCACTGGATGGGGGAGCGCCGCTCCCCGGACAGCTTCGGCCACTTCGGCGCCAGCGGTTGCTTCCTCTGGGTCGATCCCGCCGTGCCCGTCGCCGCCGTCGCCGTCAGCGACCGTGCCTTCGACGACGACAGGTGGGCGATGGCCGTCTGGCCCGGATGGTCTGACAGCGTGGCGACCGTGGTCTGATAGCGTGTGGCCGCATGAAACGGATCGGGGTCATCACCTTCCCGGGCTCCTGCGACGACCGGGACGCCCGTGCCGCCGCCGAGCTGATGGGCGGTGGCACCGTCGCGCTGTGGCACAGCGACGCGGACCTGCGCGGGGTCGACGCGCTGATCATCCCGGGCGGCTTTTCCTACGGCGACTACCTGCGTTGCGGCGCGATCGCGCGGTTCTCGCCGGTGATGGGCGCGGTCGCCGGCTTCGCCGCCGACGGCGGCCCGGTGCTCGGGATCTGCAACGGCTTCCAGGTGCTGTGCGAGGCGGGCCTGCTTCCCGGCGCGCTGCTCCGCAACCAGGGCCTCCGCTTCGTCTGCCGCGAGGTCCAGGTCATCGTCCGCTCGACCGGAACGCCGTGGACCGCCCGCTGCCAGGTGGGCCAGCGCCTGACCATTCCCGTGAAGCACGGCGAGGGCCGCTACGTCCACGACGACCCCGAGCGCCTGGCCGGCGAGGGCCAGGTGGCGTTCACCTACGCGGCAGGGGAGAACCCCAACGGCTCCCTCGCCGACATCGCCGGGGTCCGGAACCTCGCCGGCAACGTGGTCGGCCTGATGCCCCATCCCGAGCATGCCGTGGACCCGCTGCTCGGCCCGACCGGCGGCCGCGCCCTCTTCGAGAGCCTGCTGGCGGCCGAAGCCGAAGCCGAGGCCGAGGCGGCGCCAGTGTCCACGTCCTGATCGTATGGAGGGGGAGCACGTGTCCAGCACCGAGGGGGCTCTGCCGCTGCACCGGCAGCTTGGCCTGACCGACGAGGAGCACCAGCGCGTCATCGGGAGCCTCGGCCGCGAGCCGAACCAGGCCGAGCTGGCGATGTACTCGGTGATGTGGTCGGAGCACTGCTCCTACAAGTCCTCCAAGGTCCACCTGCGCCAGCTCCCCGTCGACGGGCCCCGGGTGCTGCAGGGGCCCGGCGAGAACGCCGGGGTGGTCGACATCGGCGACGGCCTCGCCGCGGTCTTCAAGATCGAGTCCCACAACCACCCGTCGTTCGTGGAGCCGTTCCAGGGTGCCGCCACCGGGATCGGGGGGATCATCCGCGACATCCTCGCGATGGGCGCGCGACCGCTGGCCAGCCTCAACTCACTCCGCTTCGGGGACCTGGCCGACCCGCTGCAGCGGCGCCTGCTGGCCGGGGTGGTCGCCGGGATCGGCCACTACGGCAACTGCGTCGGCGTCGCCACCGTCGGGGGCGAGGTCGCCTTCGACCCCTGCTACGCCGGCAACCCGCTGGTCAACGCGCTCACCCTGGGGGTGATGCCGGCCGCCCGGCTGCTCCGCGGCCGGGCCGAGCAGCCCGGCGACCTGGCGGTGCTGCTCGGCGCCAAGACCGGCCGCGACGGCATCGGCGGCGCCAGCGTGCTCGCCTCCGCCTCCTTCGAGGCCGGGGAGGAGGCGAAGCGCCCGAACGTCCAGGTCGGCGACCCGTTCCAGGAGAAGCTGCTGATCGAGACCTGCCTGGAGCTGGTCGAGCGGGAGCTGCTCGCCGGCCTCCAGGACCTGGGCGCGGCGGGGATCTCCTGCGCGGTCAGCGAGGTGGCCGCCCGTGCCGGGATGGGCATGGAGGTCGACCTCGACGCGGTGCCGCTGCGCGAACCCTCCATGGAGCCGTGGGAGATCCTGATCTCCGAGTCGCAGGAGCGCATGCTGGCGCTGGTCCACCCCGGCAAGCTCGACGAGGTCACGGCGGCCTGCCAGCGCTGGGGCGTGCTCGCCACCGTCATCGGGACGATGGTGGAGGGCGGCACCCTGACGGTCCGCCGCAGCGGCGAGGTGGTCGCCGAAGTGCCCGCCAAGAGCCTCGCCGACGACGGCCCGGTCTATGAGCGCCCCATGGCAGCGCGACCGGCGAACGGCGCAGCTACTGCGGTGGAGGGCGAGCGGGACGCGGGCGAAGCCGGCATCGGGCTCGACGGCACCGCCGAGCTGCCGCCGGACGCCGACGCCGACCCGGCCAAGGCGCTGCTGGCGCTCGCCGCCGACCCGACCTGCGCCTCCAAGCGCTGGGTCTACGAGCAGTACGACCGCTTCGTCGGGCACGGCACCGTCGCCGGACCAGGGTCGAGCGCGGCCGTGATCCGGGTGCCCGGGAGCCGCCGCGCGGTCGCCCTGGCCACCGACGGCAACGGCCGCTACGCCCGCCTCGACCCGGCCGCCGGTGCCGCCCTGGCCGTGGCCGAGGCGGCCCGCAACGTCGCCTGCACCGGCGCGACCCCGATCGCCGCCACCAAGTGCCTGAACTTCGCCAGCCCCGAGCGCCCCGAGGTGATGGGCGACTTCGCCGCCGCGATCGCCGGCATGGCCGGCGCCTGCCGCGCGCTCGGCACTCCGGTCACCGGCGGCAACGTGAGCTTCTACAACGAGTCCGACGGCCGCCCGATCCACCCGACACCCGTCGTCGGGGTGCTCGGCCTGCTGGAGGACGCCGGCCTGGCGGTCCCGAGCGGCTTCCCCGCCGCCGGCCTGGACGTCTGGCTGCTGGGCGAGACCCGCGCGGAGTTCGGCGGCTCGGCCTGGCAGCGCCTGGCCGGCCAGCTGGAGGGCCAGCCGCCCGACCTCGACCTGGACGCCGAGGCGGCCCTGCAGCGGCTGCTGGTCGAGCTGGCAACCCGCCGCCTGCCCGCGAGCGCCCAGGACCTGTCCGAGGGCGGCCTCGCGGTGGCCTTGGTCGAGGCGGTCCTCGCGCGCCGCATCGGCGCCACCGTCGAGCTGCCCCTCTTCGAGAAGCCGCTGGTGCTGCTGGTCAGCGAGTCGGCCTCGCGGGCGCTGCTCAGCGCCGTCCCCGACCACCGCGCCGAGCTGGCCGCCCTCGCCGCCGCGGCCGGGGTGCCCGCCACCCGCGTCGGCGCGACCGGCGGCGACCACCTGGTCATCCCCGCCGTCCTCGACCTCGGCCTGGACGAGCTGCGCGACGCCTACGAGGGCGCGCTGGAGCGAAGGCTGGCGGCAGCCGGGTCATGAGGCCCGCTCGATGAAGGATTCATGACAGGACTGTCATCTGTGGGCGCGGCTGACAAGGGACGTCCCAGCGCCTGAATGACAGTCCTGTCACCGTTGCTGACCTCCGCACTTCGGCGCCGTAGCGTTGGCCCACCGTTACCTCTCGACGATGGAGGAGCCTGCGATGAAACGCGGGACACGGGTGGGAATCACGGCCCTGGGGCTGACCCTCGGGCTCGTGGTCGCCCTCGGCGGCTGCGCCAAGGGCCATTCGACCACCAACAACAGCAACGCTTCCAGTGGCGGCGCCTCGCTGCCGACTGTCAACGTCTCGGTCCAGAAGTTCCTCTACAGCGGCTTCCCGGACACGGTAAAGGCGAACCAGGACTTCCTGGTCAACTTCACCAACAAAGAGACCTACCCGATGAACCACGAGATGGTCATGGTCGCCGTCCCCTCCGGCAAGACCAAGGACGACATCGTGGCCGACGCCAAGAAGCTGAAGGACAAGTCCGAGGACAACTACCTTCACTTCGGCGAAGTCCCCGACGTCGGCACCGGCGCCACCAAGGTGAGCATCTTCAACCTGCCGCCGGGCACCTATGTGATCGCCTGCTGGCAGAGCGGCACCCCGCAGGGTGCGGACTCCGGCGGCCCGAACCACCTCACGGTCGGCATGATCCACCAGTTCACGGTGAGCTGACGCGATGCGCCGGCGTGTTGGCGCCCTGGTCGCGTCCCTGCTCTGTGCCCTGACGCTCAGTGGGTGCATCCGCCAGGGCGTCAGCACCCAGGCGCAGGACATCCACGATCTGTACATGCGGATCGTGCTGCTGGCCGCGCCGGTGTTCGTGGGGGTCGAGGTGTTCCTCCTGTATTGCGTCGTGCGCTACCGCAGGCGCAAGGGTGACAACGCCCCGGCCCCCCAGGACGCCGGCAGCGGCAAGATCCTCGGGGTGTTCTTCGCCATCCCGGTGGTGATCATCGCGATGCTGTTCCCCTTCGGGGAGCAGACCCTCAGCTTCGTCCAGAAGCAGGACAAGAACCCCAGCGTCAAGATCAACGTCGACGGCTTCCAGTGGGAGTGGACCTTCGACTACGTCAACGAGGGCCTGATCGAGAGCGGCAAGACGCTGGTGCGCCCGGCCGTGATGGGGGTCCCGATCGACGAGACGATCCACATCCACCTGCAGTCCCGCGACGTGATGCACGAGTTCTTCGTGCCGTCCCTGAACTTCATGCGCAACGCCATCCCCGGCCATCCCAACGACTTCGACTTCACGCCCACCAAGCTCGGCACCTACCAGGCGCAGTGCGCCGAGTTCTGCGGGCTGTGGCACTCGAAGATGACCTTCAGTGTCCTGGTGATGACCCGGCCCGACTACGTCGCCTGGATCGGCAAGGAGCAGGCAGCCGCCCTCAACGTCAGCTGCCCGCCTGGGCCGGCCTCGACCACGCTGGTCGCCCAGAACACCTCCTGGAACACCGACTGCCTGGGCATGCCGGCCAACGCCTCGCTCAGCTTCACGGTCAACAACAAGGACTCGATCGACCACAGCCTCGGGGTGTTCGACTCGATCAAGCGCAAGGTCAAGTACCTGGACACCGGGCATATCCCCAGCGGGACCCGGTCCTTCACGATCCAGGGGCTGCGGCCCGGCCGCTACTACTTCGAGTGCATCATCCACGGCCCGGCCATGGCCGGCACCCTGATCGTCAGATAGGAGGGACCAGCTTCACATGGCGATCACTGAGGTACACCCGCCGGCGCTGGCTCCCCGGCCGTCCCCGGCCTCCCGGCTGCTGGCCTGGCTGACCACCACCGACCACAAGAAGATCGGGATCCTGTACTTCTGGAACTCGTTCGCGGTCTTCGCGGTCGCCGGGCTGTTCGCGCTGCTGATGCGCACCGAGCTGGCCAAGCCAGGCATGCAGCTGCTCACCGTGCACGCCTACAACCAGGTCTTCACGCTGCACGGCACGCTGATGATCTTCCTGTTCATCTTCCCGGTGCTCAGTGGCTTCGGGAACTACTTCGTGCCGCTGCAGATCGGCGCCCTGGACATGGCCTTCCCGCGGATCAACGCGCTGTCGTTCTGGCTGCTGCCGGTGTCGGCGCTGACGATCCTGGCCGGGTTCCTGGTCAAGGGCGGCGCGGCGGCCTCCGGCTGGACCAACTACGTGCCGATCTCGATCCAGCAGGGAGCCGGCGAGGACCTGTGGATCGCCGGGCTGCTGCTGGCCGGCACCGCGTCGATCCTCGGGGCGATCAACTTCATCGTGACCATCCTGCGGTTGCGCGCCCCGGGCATGACCATGATGCGGCTGCCGGTGTTCACCTGGAGCACCCTGGCGACCTCGCTGCTGGTGGTGCTGGCGACCCCGGTGATCACCGCCGGGCTGCTGATGCTGTTCGCCGACCGGCGCCTCGGCACGGTGTTCTTCAACCCCGACCGGGGCGGCGACGTGCTGCTGTGGCAGCACGTCTTCTGGTTCTTCGGGCATCCCGAGGTCTACATGCTGATCCTGGCGGCCTGGGGGATGGTCAGCGAGATCCTGCCGGTGTTCTCGGGCCGGCCGCTGTACGGCTACACCGGCGTGGTGCTGTCGTTCCTGCTGATCACCGCACTGTCGTTCAGCGTCTGGGCGCACCACATGTTCGTCACCGGCCAGGTGGCGCTGCCGTTCTTCTCGGTGACCACCGAGATGATCTCGGTCCCGACCGGGGTGCTGTTCTTCAACTGGCTCGCCACCTTGCGGAAGGGCAAGATCCGCTTCGAGCCGCCGATGCTGTTCGCCCTCGGCTTCATCGCCATGTTCCTGATCGGCGGCCTTGACGGCGTCTGGATGGCGTCCCCGGCGATGGACTTCGCCGTCCACGACACCTACTGGGTAGTCGCCCACATCCACTACGTGCTGTTCGGCGGCACCGTGTTCGGCGTGATGGCGGGCATGTACTACTGGTTCCCGAAGATCACCGGACGGATGCTCAACCGCCGCCTCGGGCAGTGGCACTTCTGGCTGCAGCTCGTCGGCTTCAACGTGACCTTCTTCACCATGCACCTCCTGGGGTTGAAGGGCATGCCGCGCCGCATCGCCGACTACGCGCCCAACCGCGGCTGGACGACCCTCAACGGCGTCGCCACCCTCGGGTCCTACGTCATCGGCATCTCGATGATCGTGTTCCTGGTCAACGTGATCGTCACCCTGCGCCAGCCGCGCACCGCCGGCGACGACCCCTGGGGGGCCAACACCCTGGAGTGGGCGACCAGCTCGCCGCCGCCGGCCTACAACTTCGACCGGCTGCCACGGGTCCGCTCCAACCGGCCGGTGTACGACGCCCGGCTCGCCGCGGCGGCCGCTGGCGCTGGTTCCACTGAGCGTGAGGAGGGAGCGCCAGCATGAGCAGCGCCGACGCCGCAGCCCCCGGCCCGGGTCCAGGCGCGGGCGCCCAGAGCATCGACGAGCGGGCGGTCGCCAGCACCTCCAGCTCCGTGCTCGGCATGGTGTTGTTCGTCGCCTCCGAGTCGATGTTCTTCGCCGCCTTCTTCGGCGCCTACGTCACCTCCTACGTCAACAACAAGATCTGGCCGCCCAATAACACTCCCGCGCCAGGGACCACCATGCCGACCATCGCGGTGGTGGCGCTGGCGCTCTCGGCGCTGCTGTTGCAGCTCGCCATCCGCGCTGGGCATCGCGGCGAGCCCAGCGCGGTCAACCGTTGGCTCGCGCTCAGCATGGCCACCGCGATCATCACGGTGATCCTGCTGGTCGCCGGCTACAGCGACGTCGGCTTCGGCCTCAAGGCCGGGATCTTCGCCTCGCTGTTCTACCTGATGACCGGCCTCGGCCTGGCCCACGTGGCCGGCGGGGTGGTGCTCCTCGGCCTGGTCGCCTGGCAGGGGATCAGCGGCCGCCTCGCGCTGGTCCGCTACCAGCCGCTGCAGGCCGCCCAGGTGTACTGGAACTTCGTGCTGGTCCTCGGCCTGGTCATCTACGTGGTCTTCTACGTGCTCACCAACACCGGAGGGTAGGGTCGACGTGAAGCTCTACGCGCGGGTCGCGCTCGGCATCGGCGTCTTCCTGTTCGTCGCCGGCCTGGTCTACAACTCGCTCTACAAGGAACGCATCGGCGGCGTGGAGATGCTGATCGCCGCTGGCGGCTTCA
>DASWDC010000082.1:0-10360 GCA_036395655.1 Actinomycetota bacterium
GCGCGCAGTTCCTCCAGGGTGGCGAGCGGCCAGACCGCGCCCCCGCCGCGGTTGTGGGTCTGCTCCACCGCGATGGCGCTGGTCGGCACGCCGTAGTAGGCGGTGCGCACGCGGGCGCGGACCGCCGCCGGGTCGAGCAGCCCGCGCGGACCGGTCATGGCGTGGAACTGGATGCCGCTGAGCAGCGACCCGGCCGCGTTCTCGTACCAGAAGATGTGGTTGTCCTCATGCGCCAGGCACTCGCTGCCCGGCGCGGCGCCGAGCCGCAGACAGATCTGGTTGCCCATGTGCCCAGACGGCACGAACAGGGCGGCCTCGCGGCCGAACCGCTCGGCGACCGCCGCCTCCAGCCGCTTGGTGGTGGGATCCTCGCGCCACTGGTCGTCGCCGACCTCGGCGTCGGCCATGGCCTGGCGCATCGCCGGGGTCGGTTTCGTCATCGTGTCGGAACGCAGGTCGGTCGTCATCGCCGACGATTGTAGCGAGGGCCTGCCGCGACGGCCCTGGTGACCTGGGCGTGGCACAATTCGCCGGGTCAGGCTGCGCAAGACCGCGTCGCAACCGACCTGATCGGGGGGCCATGTCCACGACCTGTACGGAAACGCTGGAGATCACCGGGCATGTGATCGACTCGATGCTGTTCACCCGCATCCTCGACCAGGTGCGCAGCGTCATGGCCGACTATGTGATCGAGCAGTTCGACGTCGGCCACACGCCTGCCGACCCGTCCTACGCCCGCCTGCTGATCAAGGCCGACGACCCCGCGCAGCTTGAGGAACTGGTCCAGTCGCTGATGGGCCTCGGCATGACCCGTGTGGACGTCGAGGCCGGCGCCGCCGACCTGGTCCCCGCCGAGACCGACGGCGTGCTGCCCGACGGCTTCTACTCCTCCACCAACCTGGAGACCGAGGTCCACGACGACGGCCGCTGGCTGCGGGTCGAGAACCCCGAGATGGACTGCGCCATCGTGGTGAAGGACCGCCGTGCCCGCACCGTCCCGATGAGCGACGTCCTCAAGGGCGACCCGGTGGTGGTCTCCAGCCAGGGCATCCGCGTGCGCCCCCGCGACCGTGGCCGCCAGGGGGAGGTCTTCGAGTTCATGTCCTCCCAGGTCTCCAGCGAGAAGCCGCAGGGCCTGCTCGTCCGCAGGGTCGCCGCCGCGATGCGCGCCACCAGGCAGCGCGGCGAGCGGATCCTGTGGGTGGCTGGCCCCGCCGTGGTCCACACCGGCGCGGGGCCGGCGGTGACGCGGCTGATCGAGGGGGGCTACATGGACGTGCTGTTCGCCGGCAACGCGCTGGCCACCCACGACATCGAGGGCGCCCTCTACGGGACCTCGCTGGGGGTGAACCTCGCCGAGGGGATCGGCGTCGAGCACGGCCACGAGCACCACATCCGCGCCCTCAACACGGTCCGCCGCTGCGGGTCGATCGCCAAGGCGGTCGAGCAGGGGGTGCTCACCACCGGGATCATGCACGCCTGCGTGCTCCACGGCGTCGACTACGTGCTCGGCGGGTCGGTCCGCGACGACGGGCCGCTGCCCGACACCGTCACCGACGTGATCGACGCGCAGCGGCAGATGCGCACGCTGCTGCCCGGGGTCGGCTACGCGATCATGGTGGCGACCATGCTGCATTCGATCGCCACCGGGAACCTGCTGCCGGCCGCGGTGCCGCTGGTCTGCGTCGACATCAACCCGGCGACGGTGACCAAGCTAGCCGACCGGGGCTCGACGCAGGCGACCGGCGTGGTCACCGACGTCGGCCTGTTCCTTGGCCAGCTCGCCGACGAGCTGGCCCCGGCCCCTCGGCGCCCCTGACGCTGCCCGTGCCCGTGCCGGGGCCGGTGCCGGAGGGGCTGCGCGGGCCATCGCCAGGCGGACCACGGTCAGCAGCGCCACCAGCCCGCAGACCGCGACCACGGCGACCAGGAAGGCGGCGGCGTGGCGGTCGGTGCCGGCGGTCAGGGCATGGACGGTGGTGGAGGCGAACAGGATGAAGCTGCCGTAGTGGACCCGGCGCCAGATCCGGAGCGGGACGTGGCGGCGCGCCAGCGAGGTCAACTCCACCGCGAGCAGGAGATAGAAGCCGACGATGCCCCACGCGACCGCGACGGGGTGCCAGCTGCCGGTCAGGGGGACCAGGACGTTGACCAGGCTGAAGCTGACGTAGCTGTCACCGAGGACCGCGACCACGTGGACGCCGGTGAACACCAGCGCCAGGCCGCCGAGGAAGCGGTGCAGGTCGAACAGCCAGGCCGGGCGCGGCCTGCGGCCGAGCACCCGGGTCGAGAGCGCGAGGCCCCAGATGACCGCGCTGGCGGCCAGCGCCCAGGCGACCAGGCCGCCCGCCCGGGCCACGTACCAGAGCAGGCCGCCGCTCATTCGGCACGCTCCGGCATCGTCGCCCACCGCAGCGCGCTCACCGTGGAACTCACCGGAGTGCCTCCTCGAACTCGAACTCGAACGGGGGCTCGGCCACGCCCGCAGCGACCGAGGGTCGGCGCCCGGTGGCGCCGATGAAACGGCCGAACTCGGCGCTCGGGTGCATCGCCCCGTGGTCATCGATCAGCAGGCCTTCGGTTCCAGTCTGGTCGAGCAGGGCGAACCCGTCGCCGAGGCCGCCGATGAACAGGGCCTTGGCCAGGACCTCGGCCTGCCAGGCCTCGGCGGCGACCACGCTGGCGGTGGCGACGCCGCTGCGGGCCGGGAGTCCAGTCGCCGGGTCGATCAGGTGGTGGCGGCGGTCATGTGGCGGACCCCAGGCGCGGCGGGTCCGGCTGCTGGTGGCGACGGCGCCGCTGCGCAGCCCGACAGTCGCCACCGGCGTGCGCCACAGGGGGTGCTCGATCGCGACCCGCCAGGAGCGCCCCGCCGACGGCTCGCCTTCGACCCGCAAGTCGCCGCCGAGGTTCGCGCACACCCCGGCGGCGCCCTGGCGGCGCAGCTCGGCGACCAGCAGGTCGGCGGCGTAGCCCTTGCCGATCCCGCCCGGGTCGAAGCCGACGCCGCCGGGCAGGGTGACGGTGGAGGCCTCCGGGTCGACCGCGATCGCCCGCCAGGCGCGGTGGCGGTGGCGCGGCGGGGCCCCGGGGAGCCGCCCGCCGCCGTCCGGGCCGGGAGCGGGGCCGGCGCCGGTGGCGGTGGCGGTGGCGGGGTTGGCCAGCAGCTCGAAGCTGCGGTCGTAGCCGGCCTGGAGCACCGCGTCGAGCACCGTCGGGTCGTAGCGGCCGCCGGTGATGTGGGCGCCCTCCAGGGCCCGCTGGACCAGCGCGAGGGTCGGTGGGGAGACCATGACCGGCTCGGCGCGGTGGGCGTTGAGCCGGCTGATCTCGCTGCTCGGCTTGAAGCGGCTCCAGCGCAGCTCCAGCTCCTCGATCAGCTCGCGGGCGGCCTCAAGCAGGGTCACCCGCCCGCCGACGACGATGACGTGGACGTCGCTGCCCATCGCCCGGAAACGTGCCTCGCCTTCCATCGTTGTGCCTCAGCTTCCTGAGCTGGTGGTGATCGCCTGACCAGAGGATGCGGTGTCAGGGCTCGCCGACCAGGAGGTAGAGCCCGAGCTGGCCGTGCTGCCCGAACTCGACGACGAGGACGAGGAGGACGAGGACGAGGTGGTGGTTCTGGTTGCCGTGGTGGTGGTGTCGGCCGCTGACCTGGCCGCCATTCCCGCGCCAAGCCCCAGGAACAGGACGGCGCTGAGCGCACCCGCGACCATCCGGGAGCGGAAGGCGGCGTGGCGCCGGCGGCGCCGCCGGGCCGGGGGGTTCGGGGGGCGCGGAGCCCGGTCTTCCATGGCAAACCTCCGATTGGTTGGTTGATTGCCCGCTTCGAGCTTGCACGTCCCGGCTGGGGCCGAGCTGCGAGGTAGCTGGGAGCTTCCTGAACGTCCTGCTGGATACCGGAAACGCCCGATTGGCAGGGCTCGTGGCCAATGACTCCCAGCAAACTCCCAGCTGAGTTTCAGGTTGTTCGTGGGCGCGGCGGTTAGACCGAAGACAAGGACAGGATCCGACTTGTCGAGCACCAACGAGAGAGGCGAACAAGATGATTGACCCGGCTTCAATGGGCGATTGGGCGCAGGCGACGGCGCTGGGCGTGTCGTTTGGCGGCCTGGCGCTCGCGGGTGTGCTGGCGTTCCGCAAGGTGCGGCATGAGGAGTTGCAGGAGGATCTCGGCGCGGAGCTGATCGCTATCGAGGCCCGCGCGGACCAGTACCGGGCCGAGCGTGCGAGGATGGCGGAGATGGGGACGAGAGGAGCGTGATGGAGGCGTCAGCCGCGCTGGGCGGCCGGGAGCAGCCGGCGTCGAGGCTGCTGGTGGTCGAGGATGACCCGAACATCCTCGAGCTGCTGTCGGCCAGCCTCCGGTTCGCTGGTTTCGAGGTCGTCACGGCCACGGGCGGGTTCGAGGCGATCCGGGCGGTGGAACGCCACCGCCCGGATCTCGTCGTGCTCGACGTGATGCTGCCGGACGTGGACGGCTTCGACGTCGCCAGGCGGCTGCGCTCCGGCAACGCCACCACCAGCGCCGGCAGCGCGCTCCCGGTGCTGTTCTTGACCGCGCGGGACGCCACCGAGGACAAGGTCGCCGGGCTGACACTCGGCGGCGACGACTACGTCACCAAACCGTTCAGCCTGGAAGAGGTCATCGCCCGCATCCGCACGATCCTGCGCCGCGCCGGCAGCGGCCCGCCGCCGGTCCCGACGCGCCTGCGCGTCGCCGACCTGGAACTGGACGAGGAGAGCCACGAGGTGTGGCGCGCCGGCCAGCGCATCCCCCTGTCCCCCACCGAGTTCAAGCTGCTCCGCTACCTGATGAGCAACGCGGGCCGGGTCCTGTCCAAGGGGCAGATCCTCGACTACGTCTGGAACTACGATTTCCAGGGCGACGCCCGCATCGTCGAATCCTACGTGTCGTACCTGCGTCGCAAGATCGACTTCGTGGAACCGCGCCTGCTGCATACGATCCGCAGCGTCGGCTACGTCCTGCGGGTCGCGGACGAGTAGCGACCCTCGATCCGACAAATCCAGAGGCGTCAGTCATGACCGGTGCGCGATGGGGTGGGATACGGCGGCTGGCCAGCCGGCCGTGGTCGGCGAGCCAGCGGCTCCTGGCGCGCACTCCCCTGCGCGTCAAGCTGATCGTCGCCGTGCTGCTGCTGGTGACCGTCGCGCTCGGCCTGATCAGCGTGGCGAGCATCGCCTCCCTCCGCGGCTACCTGGTCAGCCGCCTGGACAACCAGCTGCAGCTGGTGGCCAGCCGTCCAGCCCCCAACCCGCTGCAGAACGGTGGCGGAAGCGGAAACGGTGGCGGGGGTGAGGGCCAGAACAATCAGCGGTCCCAGCCGCCCAGCCCGTACTGGGTGCAGTTCCTCGACGCCGACGGCAACGTCAGGCGCGACTCGAGCGGCAACGTCATGGTTTTCAGCAACCCCCTGCTGCAGGGCCAGCAGCCACCCAAGCTGCGCTATGACGCCGCCTGGCTGCGGGCGCACGCCGGGGGGCCGTTCACCCTCGCGGCCACCAGCGGCGCAAGCCACTGGCGCGTGCTCGTCCAGTTCCACTTGGACGGGACCAGCACCGTCGCCGCCGCCAGCCTCGACGACATCAGCGGCACCATCACACGCCTGCAGCGCATCGACCTGATCGTCAGCGCCGTGGTGCTGGTGGTTCTGGCCGGCATCGTGGTGATGATCGTGCGGGCCAACCTGCGGCCACTGGTCGAGATCGAGCAGGTCGCGGGCGCGATCGCCGAAGGCGAGCTGACCCGGCGGGTGCCCGACCGGGACCCGCGCACCGAGGTGGGGCAGCTCGGCCGGGCGCTCAACGCCATGCTGGCGCAGATCGAGGCTGCCTTCGGCGCCCGCGCCGCCTCCGAGGTCGCCGCGCGCCGCTCCGAGGAGCGGATGCGGCGCTTCGTCTCCGACGCCAGCCACGAGCTGCGCACCCCCCTGACGACCATCCGCGGCTTCGCCGAGCTGTACCGGCAGGGCGCGGCGCGGGAGCCGGCCGAGCTGGACCGGCTGATGCGCCGCATCGAGGACCAGGCCGCCAGCATGGGCCTGCTGGTCAACGACCTGCTGCTGCTCGCCCGCCTGGACCAGCAGCGCCCCCTGGAACGCCACCCGGTGGACCTGCTCACCCTGGTCGCCGACGCGGTCCAGGACGCCCGCGCGGTCGCCCCGGACCGCCAGGTCGCGCTGCTGCTCGGCGACGGCGACGCTCCCGGCGAGCCGCTGATCGTGCTCGGCGACGAGTCGCGCCTGCGCCAGGTGATCGCGAATCTCATGAGCAACGCGCTCACCCACACCCCCCCGAGCACCTCGGTCGAGGTGCGGGCACGCACCGATGCCCAGCACGCCGTCGTGGAGGTCGCCGACCACGGCCCCGGCCTCACCCCCGAGCAGACCGAGCGCGTCTTCGAGCGCTTCTACCGCGCCGACCCAGCCCGCTCCCACGCCCAGGCCGGGACCTCCGGAACCGACGGCGGCGCCGGCGCCGGGCTCGGCCTCGCGATCGTCGCCGCTCTGGTCGCCGCCCACAGCGGCACCGTCGAAGTGGACAGCACCCCAGGCAGGGGCGCGACCTTCAAGCTGCTGCTGCCGCTCGCCCCCGACACTGCCGAGGCCCCAGCCTAAGCCTTGTCGAAACGGTGCTCGCCGGCGTCGACCAGGTACTCGACGTAGCGGATCCGCAGCAGGGAGGCCACGTCCGGCCCCGCCGCCTCCTCGCGGAAGTGCGTCACCAGATGGGTCAGCTCACGGATCGCGTCGATCGGGTCATAGGCGGCCCAGTCCAGGTTGGCGTCCTCGACGTCCGGCAGGTGCTTGGCGAGATCCCAGAAGAACCCGACGTCGTGCCGCTCACGGGCGACGCGCAGCGCCCAGTCGCGCAGCGTCGTCGTCTCCTGCGACTCCAGGAACGCCTGGTAGTCATCGCTGCTGGCACGGATGGCACTGGCATCGGTCATCGTCGGGCTTCCTCCGCTCGGAACCGGGCTTCCTCGGCGGAGGCCACCTTACCGCCTGTGTCACCCGAGGCGGCGACGGTCGTCCAGGCGGACGGCGTTGAGGCTCGGCTCGGAGGGGAGGGCGAAGGAGAAGACTGAGCCGTGGCCGAGGCGGCTGGAGACCCAGATGCGGCCGCCCATCGCCTCGACCAGGCGTTTGGCCAGGTAGAGGCCGAGGCCGGCGCCGCCTGGCTCGCGGGTGAGGTAGTGGCCGACACGGTGGAACCGCTCGAAGATGCGTGACTGCTCGTCGTTGGGGATGCCCGGTCCGGCGTCGCGGACCTCGAAGACGACCTCGCGGCCCTGCGGCACCAGACGGACCTCGACGGTCTCGTGCGGCGGGGAGTAGCGCATGGCGTTGGACAGGAGGTTGCCGAGCACCTGGTCGGTCCGCATCCAGTCGCCCCGGCAGTAGACCGCGTGGCCGGGGGTGCGCACATTGATGATCCGCTCGGGGTCCTCGGCGGTGGAGCGGTCGACCACCTGGCGGACCAGGTCGATGGCGTCGATCGCGATCGCGTCGACCAGGTCGGCGCCGGCCTCCAGGCGGGTCACCTCCAGCAGGTCCTCGATCAGGCGCTCCAGACGCTGGGTCTGGGTGAGCATCAGCTTGTAGTACTCCCGGCGCCGCTCCTGGGTGAAGTCGCGGTCCTCGCGCAGCAGCGTCATCAAGAACCCCTTGATGGGGGTCAGCGGGGTGCGCAGCTCGTGCGAGACGCTGGCGACGAAGTCGGCCTTCAGCTCGTCGGTCTGGCGCTCGCGGGTGACGTCGCGGACCACCACCACGTCGGCGTCCATGTCGCCGTCGGAGCCCATCACCGGCGCGTGGTTGTAGCGGATCCAGCGGGCGACGCCGTCCTTGTTGAGCACCGAGGCGTCGCGGACCTCCTCGTGGCCGGATCTGGCGGCGACCAGGATCGGGCAGTCGGCGGCGCACATGTCG
This sequence comes from Actinomycetota bacterium, assembly GCA_036395655.1. Taxonomy (GTDB): domain Bacteria; phylum Actinomycetota; class CALGFH01; order CALGFH01; family CALGFH01; genus DASWDC01. The sequence continues at coordinate 7,953 of DASWDC010000082.1, forward strand.
ACGCCGTTGTCGTCGCGGGCGCGCAGCAGGTTGAAGCACTTCTGCCCCACCGCCTCGTCCTCGGCGTAGCCGGTGAGGGCCACCATCGCGGGATTCCAGGAGCGCACCGTGCGGTCGGGGCCGACGGTGTAGATGCCGTCGGTGGAGTGGCCGACGATGTCGCGCAGGGTGGTGCGCTCGTTCTCGGCCTCGCGGAACAGCTCCTCGTTGAGCAGCGCGGCGGCGCCCTGGTTGGCCAGCGTCAGCAGGATGTCGCGGTCGTCCTGGGTGAAGTCGGCGTCGACCCTGGGCCCGAAGGCGACGGCGTAGCCGACCACGCGGCCCTCGACCTCCATCATCACCATGGTGCTGCGGCGCCAGTCGGCGCGGGTGGCATACCCCTTGGCGGCCTGCTCCCAGGCGACCGGCGACGGGCTGACGTTGAGGCGGTCGAAGCCGCCGCCGCTCTCGACGACCTCCAGGGTGCCGTCGTCGGCGCGGCCGAGGAACACCGCTGCACCCTCGCAGTTGAGCACCTCGGGGACCTGCTGGACGAACTCCTGCCAGGCGGAGATGTCGCCGAGCCGGTTGGAGAGCGCGCGGCCGGCCGCGTACAGGGAGTGCATGCGCTGGCCCTGCGCGAGGCTGCGCGCCCAGGCGCGGTTGCCGATGAAGGTGAGCACGATCGGCACGATCAGGAACGGCAGCAGCGCCCGGTCGTGGCCGAGCAGTGCGGCGATCACCAGGCCGTAGGCGGTGCTGGCGGCCCAGTCGGCGAGCGCGACCGGAGCGGCGCGCAGCCAGCACTGCACGAAGCCCTGCCCCACCAGCAGGCTGATCACGATGCTGACCAGCGAGTGGTTGACCAGGAAGAAGGCGGCCATGCCGACCACCCAGACGACTGCCAGGCTGGGCTTGAAGCTGCCGGTCGCGGTCGCGGGGACGTCGATGCCGAAGGGGCGCAGGTGGTGCAGCAGCGTCCGCATCGCGAGCGCGACGCTGGCCGCCGCCGCCACCGAGAGCATGTACTGCGGGACGTTGAACAGCCGCTTGACCAGCTGGGACTCGAACAGCCACTGGCTGATCGCGATGCCGACCGCGGTCGCGAGCACCAGCAGCGGCGGTGCCAGGAACACGAACCCGAGCGCGATCACCATGTCGGTCACGCCGATCGAGAACCGGTGGTTGCGCACCGGCACCTTGACGACGAACCGCTCGGCCATGACCAACCCGCCGGCATACAGCAGCGCGGTCCACACCACGCCGGTCTGCCCGTGCGTCAGGTCATGGACCGCGCTGGGCGCGAGGCTGCCAGCGACGATCGCGGCCACGGCCATACTGGCGACGACCAGCAGCCATGCGGGCCGCGTCAGCGAGGTCCGGACGGTCGCCGGCAGGGTCGCCGGTTGGCTCACGACACCATCGAGGTTGGGTCCCTTTCACGCATGCGGCAATCCGCACCTTGAGCGTGACCAGAGAGAAGAGACTAACGGTCACACCTCAGTCTAGGAAGCCCCAACTCAGGACCACGTCGACGACGCGACCGGACGCGACCAGGTACTGGAGGCGACCGGACGCGACCACGTCGAGGACGCGAGCGACCACGTCGACGAGGCCGTTGGACGCGACCATGTCGAGGAGGCAACCGGACGGGACCAGGTGCTCGAAGCGTGAAAAACCTGCATGATTCCGGTCTTGGGAATAGGACGGCACAGTGCGGCAGGCATGGAACTCCTCCCCTTTGCGTACCTGCTCGGGGGAAGCAGGCCGCAGCGGCGTTAAGTGGCAGGCATGAAGATTGTGCGTGCGCACGGTCAGAAGCGCAATGCCGTTTCCCCAACAAACGGTACTAATAATCGCAACGATGCCTAGACTTTATTTGCTAGTCAATCAGCCCTGGCTCGCCCTGCTCTGGCCGTGAGCAGCGAGAACCTAGCAGGTTTCGGCGAAGCTGTCTTGTCAGGCGCTCGCCTTGCCAATATCGCCTGGCTGGACGGATCCGTCCGGCGAGCAGATTCTCCGCTGAATTACGCACTCGCTGGGACGCGCATGGCGAATCCAGCGGCTTTGGCAAGCAATGACCGCATTGAAGCGAGCTGCTGGTCGGGTCCTCCAACCAGTGCGGCAATACACCACACCGCGCCCGCTTCGCCCAGCTCGTGCAGGCGGGCCAAAACCGTGGCGGCGTCACCGGCAACGGTCCGCGCCACATCCTGGGGCTCGCGCCGCTCGGCCCAGCGGTCCAGCAGCACCCGGGCCTCCGCCGCGTCGGTACCGATCAGGACCTGCCCGCCCCAGGTGGCACGCACCGTCGCGGGGTCGCGCCCGGCCTGCTCGGCTGCCTGGCGTACCGTCGCCAAGCCGGCGGCGAGCTCGTCGGGGGTCACCCCCCAGGCGTTCCAGGCGTCCGCCACCCTGCCGGCGAGCGC
>DASWDC010000083.1:0-9517 GCA_036395655.1 Actinomycetota bacterium
TTGGGCGGGCGCGCCGACTTGTAGTGGGCGCAGCGCTCGCGCCGCAGCGAGCGCCCCGCGTCGTCGAAGCCGATCACGCACGCGGTCGGGCGCAGCTCGGCGGCGAGCCGGGCGAGCATCGCTACCACCCGCTCGACCGCGGCGCCGGGCGGCGCGTCGGCACCGCCGACCGCGTGGAAGGCACGGTGGGTGAGCCCGTTGCCGTCGACCGCCAGCAGCAACGGCGCAGGCCGGCGCCGCCGCCTGCTGGCCCCGTTGCCGGCGCGGGCGCCGGCCCGCGGCCGCGCTGGGTCCTCCAGCTGGAGGTCGAAGAGTCGCGGATCGGTCGTCGGGAGCATGTGGACACGATCTCCACTTGTCGCGGCGGGTGCAAGCGGCAGCCAGGCCCGGACCAGCTATTCCCCTGATCCTTACTGAACGGTAGCATCCGCCTGTCCCAATGATGGAGATGAGGAGGTCTCGGTTGAAGCTGCGCCTTCGTCCGTTGCTGCTCGCCGTTCTGGTTGTCGCCGCCATGCTCGGCGGCGCGACGGCGGCGCACGCTGACGGGCCCACCACGCTCACCGGCACGCTTCCGGATGGCGCGACCTGGAAGGCGGAGGTCCCGTCCCCGTGGAACGGCACGCTGATCCTCTACAACCACGGCTATGTCGCGCCGCTGCCCGGCGCCGCCAACCCGGCGGTCGACGTGAGCGACCCGCTCACCGGCGGCTACCTGCTCGGCCAGGGCTACGCGCTGGCCGGCTCCTCCTACGCCAGCACCGGCTGGGCGGTCAAGGACGCCCTCTCAGACCAGCTCGCCGTGCTCGACGTGTTCGCCCAGCAGGTCGGCAAGCCCGCCGCCACCTACACCTGGGGCGACTCGCTCGGCGGCATGATCACCGCCGGGCTGGTGCAGACGGCACCCTCGCGCTTCGCCGGCGCACTGCCGATGTGCGGCGTGCTGAGCGGCGGGGTGGGCACCTGGAACCAGGGCCTCGACAGCGCCTTCGCCCTCAAGACGCTGGTGGCGCCCAACTCGGCGCTACAGGTGGTCCACATCACCGACCCGTTCGGCAACCTCAACCTCGCCGAGCAGGGCCTGGCGGCCGCGCAGACCACCCCGCAGGGCCGCGCCCGCATCGCGCTGGCGGCCGCGGTCGCCGACGTCCCCGGCTGGTTCAACCCGGCCTCCCCGGAGCCCGCGCCGGGCGACGTGGCCACCCAGGAGGCCAACCAGTTCACCGCCTTCCAGCAGCAGGGCATCCCGTTCGCGTTCGCCTTTCGCGCCGAGCTTGAGGCCCGCGCCGGCGGCAACCCGTCGTGGAACACCGGCGTCGACTACGCCGCGCAGCTGCGCAAGTCCGTCGACCGCAAGGAGGTCGCGGCCCTCTACCAGCAGGCCGGCCTGAGCCTGTCGGCGGACCTCGCCACCCTCAACCAGGCGCCGCGGATCTCGGCCGACACCCCGGCGGTGCGCTACCTCACCCAGTTCATCACCTACAACGGCCGCCTCGGCCACATCCCGGTGCTCACCATCCACACCACCGGCGACACCCTGGTCGTGGTCGAGAACGAGCAGGCCTACGCCAGCGTGGTGGCCCGCGACGGCAACACCGGGCAGCTGCGGGAGGCGTTCGTGCATCGCGCCAACCACTGCACCATGACCCCGGCCGAGCGGATCGCCGCGCTGCAGGCACTGTTCGACCGGGTCCACAGCGGCCACTGGGACACCAGCCCGGCCTCGCTCGACGCCCGCGCGGCGGCGCTGCCGTCGAGCCTCCAGCTGGCGCCCCCGTCCTACGTCACGTTCCGGCCGGCGCCGTTCCTGCGGCCGTTCGACCGGCTGAGCCACTGAGCCACAGCGCCGCGGCGGCCTGACCCGCACCAAGAAGGCACGCGCCCGGCCCCGGAATTCCGGGGCCGGGCGCGTCAGCACCGAGCCGTCCCGCCGGCGTCCGCGCTCGCCGGCGACCGGGGGGGCTACCGCCCGGAGCCGGTCTGGCCGCTCGGGGGGCGGACGGCCAACGCCGGCGGCGGGCGGCTACTCGGTGCCTGCCTGTCCCACTCCTGTTCCTGTTCCTGTCGCCGCTCCTGTCGCCGCTCCTGTCGCCGCTCCTGTCGCCGCTTCTGTCGCCGCTCTTCCCGCCTCGATCGTCTCCCCCACCTGCTGGATCCGGGCCGCGTCGATCTGCTCGGCGAGCGCCTCGTCACCGGCCATCAGTTCCTCCACGTTGACCGCCTCGAAGCCGAGCACGCCCATGTCGGCGAAGGCCGCCCGGATCCTCGGGCCGAACATGCCGATGTCGCGCAGGGTCGGGACGATCCGGCTGAACAGCAGCGACCGGAACTGGCGCAGGGTCTCGCTGGTCCTCACGTGCTCGATGCAGTCGTCGGGGTCGTAGTCGAGGTTGCGCCACACCTCCTCGGCGAGGAAGCGGTCGCGCATCAGGTAGCACGCCTCCACGCAGAACTCCTCGCGCTCGTCACGCTCGGCCTGGGTGAGCTGCGGGTAGTACTCGCGCAGGGCGAGGCGGCCGAAGGCGACGTGGCGGGCCTCGTCCTGCATCACATAGGCGTTGACCGACTTGGCGAGCGGCTCCGGGGTGAGGTCGCGGATCAGCCCGAACGCCGCCAGCGCCAGACCCTCGATCAGCACCTGCATGCCGAGGTAGGTCATGTCCCAGCGGCTGTCGGCGATGACGTCGTTCAGCAGCGCCTTGAGGTTCGGGTTGATCGGATAGGCCAGCTGCAGCTTGTCGTGCAGGTAGCGGGAGTAGGCCTCGACGTGGCGGGCCTCGTCCATCACCTGGGTGGCGGCATAGAACTTGGCGTCGAGGTCGGGCACCGTCTGGACGATCTTGGAGGCGCAGATCAGCGCGCCCTGCTCACCGTGGAGGAACTGCGAGAACTGCCAGGACGCGCTGTGGCGGCGGACGATGGCGCGGTCGCGCTCGCCGAGCCGGTCCCAGGTGCGGGAACCGTAGATCGGCACCGACTCGTCCGGGATCCGCAGCGGGTTGTCGAGGCCGATCTCCTGCGACCAGTCGATCCGGACCGCCGCGTCCCACTGGCGGCGCTTCCCCTTCTCGTAGAGGGTGAGGAGCCGGTCGCGGCCCTCGTCGTAGTCCCAGGAGAACGTGGTGGTGCTGCCGCTGGGGACATGCCAGCGGGTCTGCTCGACGGGAAGGGCATACTTTCGGGTCGTCACAATCTCGGCCGCCTCGCCGCCCTCGGCTCCGGTTACCAGAGGGTAAATGGCTTGCGGCATCGCGTCAAACGTATCGTCTGTTGAAGTTTGTGACGTTCTGTCGATGCACCGTTCAGCCGCGACTCAGCCGTGACGCCAGCGCTCAGCGGATCCTCCCGAACCTCAGGTACAGGAACCCACCGATCGGGATCATCAGCAGAATGATGGCCGCCCAGCCCTGGCGCGAGAAGACGAGCAGCTCCGCGCCCTCGGCCTCGGCGAGATCGGCCAGGCAGGAGGCCTCAAACCGGGCCACCCTGATGAACAGGGGAATCGCGAGGGCCAGGAGGACCAGGAGGAGCAGGAGCGCGGCGGTCGGGTTCAACGAGGTCAATGAGGTTCTCCAGCTGCTGGCTAATCTCACCATCGAGAACGTTAGCAAGGGTGAGAACAAACCACTACGGTGAGCGGCATGGCAACCGCTGATCTCCTCCTGCACCCGGTCCGGCAGCGGATCCTGCAGACCTTCCTCGGCGACCGGGCGCTGACCACCAGCGAACTGCGCGCCGAGCTGGCCGACGTCCCCGCCGGCCCCGGGCCGCGAGCGGCGCATCATCGGCTACGTCCTGCTCCCCGGAGACGATGCCCCTGGTGATGGCCGTGGCCGGCACGCCGAGCACCGCCGGCCAGAAGGGCCATAAGGCCGCGAACCAACGGAGGGATGAAGGATGACGACCGCGCCGCTGCGCACTGGGACTGCTGTCCTCGAACTGCTGCGGGCGGGACGCTTCGCGGAGATCCGCGACCTGTTCGCGCCGCAGCTGCGCCCGATGGTGCCGGTCGAGTCGCTCCAGGCCGGCTGGACGGCCGCGCTCGACCAGTACGGCCCGGTCGCCTCTGTCGGCGCGCCGCTGAGCGAGCCGGCCGGGCCTGGGGCGGTGGTGGTGAAGCTTCCCGTGAGGTTCGAGCGTGGCGAGCAGACGGTGGCCATCTCGGTCACCGATGCGGGCGTGCTGACCGGGCTGCAGCTCCTGCCTGCCAGCGCGGCACAGCCCACCGAGCCGTGGGAGCCGCCGGCCTACGCGGATCCAGAGCAGTTCGACGAGCAGGCGGTGACGGTCGGCGACGGTCCCCTGGCGGTGCCTGGCACGCTCAGCCTTCCGCGGCTGCCGCGCGAGCCGCGCCAGCCAGGGGCTGCGCCGGGGCCGTGGCCCGCTGTCGTGCTGCTCACCGGGTCAGGACCGCACGACCGCGACGAGACGATCGGACGCAACAAGCCCTTCAAGGACCTCGCCTGGGGGCTGGCGAGCCGCGGCGTGGCCGTCCTGCGCTTCGACAAGGTCACCTACACCCACCCGAGCCAGCTCGCCACCGCGCGCGACTTCACCGTGGCCGACGAGTACCTGCCACACGCGGTTGCGGCCGTCCACCTGTTCCAGCGGCACCCGGCCATCGACGCCGCGCGGGTCTTCGTGCTCGGCCACAGCCTGGGCGGCACCGTCGCCCCGCGCGTCGCGGCGGCCGAGCCGCGGGTCGCCGGGCTGGTCGTCCTGGCCGGCGGAACCCAGCCGCTGCACTGGGCGGCCGTCCGGCAGGTCCGCCACCTCGCCTCGCTGGACTCCGCGATGGCCGCCGCATCCGAGGCCACCATCGAGGCGCTCACCAGGCAGGCGAGGATGATCGACAGCCCGGGCCTCTCCCCCTCCACGCCGCCCAGCGAGCTGCCCTTCGGCGTGCCAGCCTCCTACTGGCTGGACCTGCGCGGCTACGACCCGGTCGCGACCGCCGCGGCGCTCGGCAAGCCAATGCTGCTCCTCCAGGGTGGCCGGGACTACCAGGTGACGGTCGCCGACGACCTCGCGGGCTGGAAGGCCGGCCTCGCCGGCCGCTCCGGGGTGACGATCCGCGTCTACGACGCCGACAACCACTTGTTCTTCCCCGGCACCGGCCCGTCGTCACCCGCGGAGTACGAGCCGGCGCAGCACCTGGACCCGGCGGTGGTCGCCGACGTCGCCAGCTGGCTGGCGTCCACCCTGCCAGCACCCGGGGCCGACGGACTAGGCTGAGGCCGCTCCCTCTCCTCTCTCCGACCTCAAGGAGCGGCAATGCGCGCGGTGACGATCGAGGACGGCCGCCTGGCGATCCGTGAACACGCCGACCCCGTGCCCAGCGGCGGCGAGCTGCTCGTCCGGGTGCGGGCGGCCGGGCTCAACGGCGCCGACCTGTGGCAGGTCCGCGGCCACTACCCCGCCCCGCCGGGCAGCCCCCAGGACATCCCCGGCCTGGAGCTGGCCGGCGAGGTGGCGGCGGTTGGGCCGGGCGTGACCCGCTTCCGGCAAGGCGACCAGGTGATGGGGCTGGTCGGCGGGGGCGGCCAGGCCGAGCTGGCGATCGTGCACGAGCGCGTCGCCATGCCGGTCCCCGACGGCGTCGCCTGGGGGGCCGCCGGCGGGTTCCCCGAGGCGTTCACCACCGCCCACGACGCCCTCTTCACCCAGTGCGGCCTCGGCCTCGGCGACCGGGTCCTGGTCCACGGCGCCGCCGGCGGCGTCGGCACCGCCGCCGCCCAGCTCGCCGCCGCGGCCGGCGCCCGGGTGGTGGCGAGCGTCCGCAACCCCGACCACCACAGGGCTGTCGGCTTCCTCGGCGCCGACCAGGTGGTGCTGCCCGACGCGGTGGAGGCCACCGGGCCGTTCGACATCATCCTGGAGCTGGTCGGCGCCCCGAACTTCCCCACCAACCTGGAGCTCCTCGCCACCGGCGGCCGCATCATGGTGATTGGCACCGGCGCCGGTCCCGCGATCGAGCTCGACCTGCGCCTGCTGCTCGCGCGGCGGGCGCGGCTGCTCGGCTCGACGCTGCGCTCCCGCCCACTGGAGCAGAAGGCCGAGGCCGCCCGCCGGGTCGAGGCCCAGGTCCTGCCCGGTCTCGCCAGCGGGCAGCTGCGTGTCCCGGTCGCCGCCACCTATCCGCTGAAGGCGGCGCAGACCGCCTACGACCACTTCGCGGCAGGGGGCAAGCTAGGCAAAATCGTGCTTGAGCCGTAGGCGAACTGCGGTCCTTGCAGGGGTCCATGCCGGATACGACACCAGTCAACTGGAGAAAGATGCGGCCAGGTGTGGCCGGGCGGGTGCGGGAGCGCGCAGAATGCAGCTGCTCTCATTGGATGGAGGACGGCCTTCATGGGCATCAGCATCTTCGCCGCGACGCACCGTGGCCTGGTGCGGGACGGCAACGAGGACAGCTGCTTCGTGGGCGTCACGGTGATCGCGGTGGCCGACGGGCTCGGCGGCCACCAGGCCGGCGAGATCGCCTCAGCCACCGCGATCGAGCCGGTCGCCAAACTCGACGGGCAGCCCTTCCCGACTCCCGAGGCCGCCAGAGACGCGGTGGTGGCAGCGATCGAGCAGGGCAACCAGGCGGTCATCGAGAAGGCCGTCGCCCATGACGAGTACTGGGGCATGGGCACAACGCTCACGGCGGCGATCGTCGGCGACGGCTGGCTCCAGCTCGGCCACGTCGGCGACAGCCGCGCCTACCTCCTCCGCGACGCCATCCTGCGCCAGCTCACCAACGACCACACCATCGTCGCCGAAGCGGTCCGCCAGGGCCGTCTCAGCCCCGGCGAAGCCAGCCACCACCCCGAACGCAGCATCCTCACCCGCGCCGTCGGCCTCGACCCCAACCTCCGGGTGGAGGCCCCCCCGGCCTTCGAGCTGGAGCCCGGCGACCAGGTCCTGCTCTGCTCCGACGGCCTCACCGAGCCGGTCGACGAAGACCAGATCGCCCTGCTGCTGGCCACCACCAGCGACGGCCAAGCCGCCTGCGACGCCCTGATCGACACCGCCAACGAGGCCGGCGGCCCCGACAACATCACCGTGATCCTGCTCCGGGTCGACGATGCCGACAGGGCCAGCGCAACCGTCCGGTAGGAACCAGGACGCCCGGGCGGCGCAGCTGGCAAACTCTGGCCGTGGACCGCTGTCGCGCCGTGCTCTTCGACTGGCGAGGAACCCTCGCCCACTTTCCGGAACCGAGGTGGTGGGTCGAACGCGCGCTGGAGTCCCTCGGGCGGCCGCCTGACCTCGCGTTGGTCAACAGCGCCGTCACCGGCCTACGTGCGGCGGCGGCGCTTCCCGAGGTGCGGGAGGCCGAGCGCCACGAGGACTGCTCGGCCGCGTCGCACCGCTCGGTCACGATGCGCCGCTTCGAGCTCGCCGGCCTCGATCCCGACCTCGCTGAGGCGCTCTACCGCGTCGACTTCGACCCGGCGAGCCATCCCCTGTACCCGGACGCCTCCGAGGTGCTCGCGGCCCTGCGGGCTCGTGGCGTGCGGGTCGCGCTGGTCAGCGACATCCACTTCGACCTGTGCGCCGTGCTCGCCGAGCACGGGATCGCGAAGTTCGTCGACGCCTACGTGCTGTCGTTCGAGCACGGCTTCCAGAAACCCGACCGTCGCATGTTCACCCTTGCCCTCGACGCTCTCGGCGCCGAGCCGGGTGAGGCGCTGATGGTCGGCGACCGCGAGACCCACGACGGCGGCGCCGCCTCGGTCGGCATCGCCACTCTGCTGCTGCCGATGCCACCGACGCTGCGGCCTCGCGGCCTCGAGGTTGTCCTCCGCATGGTCGGGTAGGCGCTCGGGTTGGCGGATGAGCGATCAGATCGTTATCGGCGGATCGTGTAGCGAGACCGGATCATGCTGATTTCGTGACCACGACCTGAGACGTTCTCAGCCTGCAGCACGCCTGTCGCGACCCCTGGGGGAGGGCTCTCATGCGACCAACACCATCCTTGCTGTCCCGTGCAGCATTCCTGCTGCTTGGAACCTTGCTGGCGGCCAGCGTCCTGGCCGCGCCAGCATCCGCCCGACCGGCGGCACGGTTCCGCATCATCGACCTCGGCACCCTTGGCGGGGCGAACAGCCAAGCTCTCGCCGTCAACAACCACGGCCAGGTCGTCGGCACCAGCGACGTCCGTCCCGGCAGCGAAGACAGCCACGCGTTCCTGTGGGCCGATGGCCGCATGCGCGACCTCGGCACCTTCGGCGGCCCCATCAGCGCGGCGCTGGACATCAACGACCACGGTCAAGTCGTGGGCGCCGCCGACACGGCATCGTTCGTCGGGCATGCGTTCCTGTGGGCGCACGGGCGCATGCGCGACCTCGGCACGCTCGGCGGCACCTTCAGCGTGGCCACCGGCATCAACGACCAGGGGGTGGTCAGCGGCTACAGCGCCACCCCGTCCGGTGCGACGCACGCGTTCCTGTGGCGCGACGGGCACATGAACGACCTCGGGCTCGGCGATTCCAGCACCGCCAACGATCTCAACAACCACGGCCAGATCGTCGGCGGGTACCCGAGCCCGCTGGGCGGGTTCCACGCCTACCGCTGGCAGCACGGGGCCGCAACGCCCATCGACACGCAGTCGAACTACAGCGAGGCGTTCGCGATCAACGCCCGCGGCCAGGCCGCCGGCTGGGCAGGCTTCCCAGGTTCCGACTTCTTCCACGCCGCGCTCTTCTCGCACGGCCAGACGATCGACCTCGGCACCCTCGCCGGTGCGTTCAGCAAGGCGAACGGCATCGACCACGACGGCCGGGTCGTCGGCCAGAGCGACTCGCCCACCGGCCCGCTGCACGCCTTCCTGTGGCAGGGCGGCCGCATGACCGACCTCGGCGCCCTCTCCGACCAGGGAATGAACGGCGGCAGCAGCGCCAACGACATCAACGACCACGGCCTCATCGCCGGCTCCAGCGCCGTCACCACCGGCGACAGCGCCCACGCCGTCCTCTGGCGAGGGTAGCGGCCTGGCGGTGGTGCTCAACGCCTGAGGGGGAAGCTCGCAGCCTGCGGGCTTCCCCCTCCGCCGCGCCTGCTGGTATCAGCTGCAGCCGCTGGTCGAGCCGCAGGACTCGCAGACGTAGCAGGAGCCGGCGGGGCGCATCCTGACCCCGCAGGTCGAGCAGAACGGCGCGTCCACCGACATCGTGCCCGGCGTGAAGGTGAGCCCCGCCCCCCGGTTGTCCGCCGGGGCGGCCTGCTTGGGTGCCTGGGCCGGCGGCGAGGCCGGGGCCGGGGTGTTCGTAGTCGTGTTCGCGTTCGTGTTCGGCGAGGCCGGTGGTGTGGTGCCGTTCACCTCGGCGATCCGTTCGGCGGTGGTCTTGATGCCGAGGGCGTGGCGGGTCTCGGTGTCGAGGTAGTCGATCGCCAGGCGGCGCGCCACGTAGTCGACCAGGCTCTGGGCGATGCGGACGTCCGGGTCGTCGGTGAGGCCGTTGGGCTCGAAGATCATGTTGGTGAACTTCGCCACCAGCGCCTCCAGCGGCACGCCGTACTGCAGGCCGAC
>DASWDC010000084.1:0-8898 GCA_036395655.1 Actinomycetota bacterium
CGAGCGGGCGTTCCCCCCCGGAGCGGAGGTCGTACGTCCGCTTCCGCTCACCTTCCCGCCGAGGGGGACGCCGAAGCACCGAAATCGCGCGAGAGGTGCCGCCGCGGCAGGCGCGGAGCTGAGAGGGGTGGAGGGTGACCGAGGGGACTCGAACCCCCGACCTTCGGGACCACAACCCGACGCTCTAACCAACTGAGCTACGATCACCATGGCCAAGCGAGGGGAAGGATACCCGGCTCCGAGCCGCGTGGCCAGCGAGCGCGTCGACTCGCGTCAGCGTTGGCAGCGGCGCTGGCGCGGGCCCGCCGGCTGGGAGGGGGGCGCGATGGTCAACGAGATCAAGACCGAGCGGTTGTGGCTTCGCCAGCTCCCGGTTGAGGAGGCGCGGGCGCTGCTCAACGGCACAGCGCAGCCGGAGTTGCCCTGGATGGCCGGGTATCCGATTGAGGGGTCGATGATCGCGGCCGAAGCCTACGTCCGCGCCATCGACGGCGGCCAGCAGGTCGGTCCGTACGGCTTGTACCAGATCGTCGTCACCGAGGAGGGCCTGGTCGTGGGCGACATCGGCTTCCACGGACCACCCGATCCGGTCCGGTCGGTGACCATCGGGTACGGGCTCGCCGCGCCCGCGCGAGGGCACGGGTACGTGACCGAGGCGCTGCGGGCGCTGATCGCCTGGGCGATGGCCCAGCCGGAGGTGCGGCGGGTCGAAGGCGACGCGGTCCACGCCAACCTGGCGTCGCAGCGCGTGATGGAGCGCGCGGGCATGCGCTATGTCGGCAGCGACGTGCAGTTGCGCTACTACCGCTACCCGTGATCATCCTGGAGGGCGAGCCGTGGAGCGGCGCGTGACGTCAACCCCGCCATCCCCGGAGGATGCTCATGAATCAGACGCCGACGCGCGTCTTCCTCGTCACCGGCGCCTCCAGCGGGATCGGGGAGGCGGCCGCCCGCCGGCTGGTCAGGGAGCCTGCCGCCCACGTGATCCTGCTGGCGCGGCGGCGCGAGCGGCTGGAGGCACTCGCCGCCGAGCTGACCGCCGCCGGTGGCAGCGCCAGCGTCATCGGCATCGACCTCACCGACTACGACGCGCCCGGCATGGTCGCGGCCGTGCTCGAGCGTGACCACGGCCGCCTCGACCTGCTGGTCAACAACGCCGGCGTGGGTGGGCGCGGCAGCTTCGCCGAGAGCGGCTTCGCCGAGGTGCAGCGGACCATGCGGGTCAACTTCGGGGCCCCGGTCCGCCTCACCGAGGCGCTGCTGCCGCTGCTGCGCCGCTCTGCGCCGAGCGCGATCGTGAACGTCGCCAGCGTCGCCGGCCGGGTCGGGCGGCCCGGCACCAGCGCCTACTCGGCCAGCAAGTTCGCGTTGATCGGCTGGAGCGAGTCGCTGCAGCTGGAGGAGCGCCCCCACGGCGTCCACGTCGGCCTGGTGGTGCCCGGGTTCGTCTCCACCGAGGGGTTCCCGCAGCGGGAGCTGCTGGCCCACCGGGCGACCCGCTGGCTGGTCAGCACCACCGACAAGGTCGCCGACGCGATCACCGAGGTCGGCCTGGGGCGCAAGGCGGAACGCTACGCACCGCGGCCCTGGGCGGTGGTGCCGTTCCTGAAGGTCCTGCTGCCGGGGCTCTACCGCCGCGCGGTCGGCGGCGGCCGCTTCACCGCCGCCGCCAAGCGCTGAGCCAGCCCGGTCCGGGTGCTGGGCCGGGGACGTTCAGAGCAGTGGGTGGAGGGCGTCCCGGATCTGGACCGCCGTGACCGGGCCCATGTAGCGGGCGCGGATCACGCCGCCCTTGTCGATCACGAACACCCACGGCTCGGTCTGGAAGCCCCAGGCGCTGAACGCTTTCGCCGGCTTGCTCGGGTCGCGGGTCGGGAACTCCTCGACGTGGATGAAGTTCGCCTTGGCCGCGCCAACCTGGTGGAAGGCGACGAGCTGCTCGTCGACCACCGGGCCGCACATGCGGCTCTGGCACAACAGCGGAGTGGCGAACGAGATCACCGTGGGTCTGCCGGAGCGCAGCGCCTTGTCCAGCGAGATGGAGTGCATCGTGCAGGGAGGGTTGCGGGTGCAGATCTTGGCCCGCGCGGCCGTGCTGGCCGCCACCGGGGTCGGCTCCGACAGCGCCTTGCTGCCGATCGCGCCGACGACCTTCTCGCTGACCGGGGCGCCGCCCTGGCCGGCAACGTGCGTGCCGTTGAGGTCGGCGACCGCCACGATCAGCCAGTTGCCCGCCGACGGCGCCTCGACCTCGGCGCCGTAGAAGCTGGTCAGCTCGGTCGCGGGAGACTTGTCGCCGGTCAAGCCGTAGGCGCTCATGTGGAACGAGGTGGCCGGGAACGGGCCGAGTGCCTTGCTGGTGTCGTCCTTGGCGAGCCAGACCTGGGGAGAGCCGCCGCTGATCAGCTGGTTGTCCGGGGTGACGAGGCCGAAGGTGAAGAGGCTCCGGCCGACTGGAAGGGGGTTCTGCGCGTCAGCGGTGCCGAGCAGGGAGAGCTGCGTGGCGCCGGCCGCCAGCGCCTTCAGCGATCCGGCGGGCGCCGTGCCAGTCGAGGAGGAGCCGCCGCCCTTGCTGCCGCAGGCGCTGACCAGGGCCGAGACCCCCAGGGCGCCGGCTCCCAGCGTGGCCGAGCGCAGCAGGTCGCGGCGCGAGAGCAGGCCGGGGTCGCGGTCGGAGCGCCGGTGATCGCTCATCTTCCCCTCCGCGAAGGTGCGGCAACGAGGTGGCGGTGCACAACGCACCATACGAACTGGAAGCGTAGTGGAGTTCACCCGATTCCGCGCGGCGACGCCGGACCGTCCGGGCCCGCAGCCGCGACAGCGACCGCGACACAGCGACCGCTACACAGCGACCGCTACACGCCGTCGTTGTCGTTGTCGTCCGGCCAGGGGGCGGGCACGCCGCCTGGGCCGGCCGGGACCACCTGGTGCTCCAGGGCGAAGGCGACCGCTTCCAGTTTGGAGTGGACGCCGAGCTTGACGAGCACGTTCTGGACGTGGGTGCGGACGGTGTTGAGGGAGAGGAAGCACTCCTCGGCGATACGGCGATTGGAGTAGCCGTTGGCGAGCATGGTGAGGATCTGCCGCTCGCGCGCGCTGAGGGTGCGTACCCGCAGTTCCACGCTGGGGTCGCGGGGCTGGCGTGCCGCCCCGGCGGGGGTGAAGAAGCCGCCCTCGCCGTCGACCAGGCGGCGGATCATGCTGGCGACCTGGCGGCCGGAGGTGTCCTTGGCGAGGAAGCCGTCGGCGCCGGCCTGGGTGGCGGCGGTGATGGTCTCCCGGCGGGTGTCGGCGGAGAGCACCATCACCTTGGTCTGCGGCGCCTTCACCTTGGCGTCGCGCAGCACCTGGGTGAGGCTGGTGTTGGGCATGTGGGCGTCGAGCAGCAGCACGGTGGGCGCGAGGCTGCTGATCAGCTCCAGGGCCTCGCCGCCGTCGCGGGCGACACCGACGAGTTCGATGTCGTCCTCGGCGTCGAGCACCATCCCGAGGCCTTCCGCGAAGGCCTGGTGATCGTCGGCAAGCACGAGTGTGATCATGTCCCCCCCAGGACATCCCCGGCTATCCAATAGGCACGCACGCCACGGCTGCTGACATCCGGATGTGGCGGCGACCACCAGTAGCCTACGGCACCTGGTTGACCGCGCTTATCCGGAGAAGTGATGAGTTCGGGTCCCGGCGTGCGACCAGAGCTTCCGAGACTGGTGAGTTTTGCTGGTATTGCCGGTCTGAAGCCGTTCACCTGCTGCTTCTTGGCTGGCATTGGTATGCTCCGTAGTCTAGCTTGCGTCAAATACCGTAGAAGATGTGCCTACCGATCACGCATGCAATGCAAGGTGGACTGCGGCAACCTGTTGATTCTGCGGTGACGACATGTCTGCTGGCCGGGGGAGGCCGCAGCGTTCGAAGGGACAGCTTGATGGCTCGCGTGTTCCTGGCCGACTGCCAGCCACTGTTCAACGAGGCGCTGGAGGCGTTGATCGCCCGGGATGGCCAGAACGAGGTCGTCGGGCAGGCTTCGTCCGCTCCCGAGGTCACCGACGCGGTCGTCCACCTCAAACCCGATCTGGTGGTGCTGGACGCCGACCTGGCGCTGGCCAGCCGGCCCTCACTGGTCGAGGCGATCCTCGACGAGCTGCCCGCCACCCGGGTCATCCTGCTGGCGCAGGACACCGACCTGGAGCTGCTGCTGATGGCGATCCGTGCCGGCGCCCTCGGCGTCGTGGGCAAGAAGAGCGGCACCCAGACCGTGCTCCGTGCGGTCCAGGCGGTCCTCGACGGCGAGGGCGTGGTCCCACGGGCGATGCTTCCCGCGCTGTTCCGGCGCCTGCTGGACCTCGGCGACCGCGCCGCCGACACCCCGCTGAACCGCCTCTCGCCGCGCGAGCAGGAGGTGCTGGCGCTGCTCGGCCGCGGCTGGAGCAATGCCCGCATCGGCAAGGAGCTGTTCATCAGCCCCCACACGGTCCGCACCCACGTGCAGAACGTCCTCCAGAAACTGGAGATGCACTCCAAGCTGGAGGCGGCCACCTTCGCGATGCAGCACGAGCTGGCCGCGAAGCTGCCGGCGCCAGGGTCAGGGCCGGGCGCGCCAGAGCAGCACCAGGGCGACGCCCCCCGACCTCCGGCACGCAAGCCGGCACGCAAGCAGAGCACGGGTCGATAAACGCGGCGAGAGCGCACAATCTGGGCGTCTTCCACTGTGTCTTTGGGAAGCTCTGCGCGTAAGGCCATCATATCCGTCAGTATTTTGACGTAGGGCTGGCTATTTTGTCTTGGGCTTTGGTGGAGTTCCGCGCATTATGACCGTAACAAGCCGCCGGAGCCTTCCGAGCGGCTAGTGACGCATCTCGCTACAGCCGAACCGGGCGAAAGGGATGGGGGGCGATGGACGACCGGACTGTGGCGACCGCTGCCGCTCCAGCGACGACAGCGACCGCCTCCGCTCCGCCTCCGGCCCGGGATGCGATCCGGGACGGGGAGGGCTTCCCCCGTTCGGTGCTGCTGCTGGTCGCGATCCTGGCGGTGCTCGCGGGTGCTGCCGCGCTCACCGACCGGGCGCCCGGCAGCGGGCCGGTCGCCACCATCGCCGTGATCGGGCTGCTGGCGGCGCTCACCGCCGCCGGGTCGCTGCACATCGACTTCCGCTACCACGACGAGATCGAGGCGCTGGAGCTGTTCGAATCGGTGCTGCTGGTGGCCGTCTACGCGCTCTCCGGGCGGCTGGTGGTGGTGGTGACCGCCGTGGCCGCCGCCCTGTCGGAGTCGCTGCTGCGCGTCCGCCCGCTCAAGGCCGCCTTCAACGTGGCGCAGTGGTCGGTCGCGGCGGCCGCGGGCAGCATCGCCTTCGCGGCGCTGCGCAGCGGCACCGCGCTCACCCCCCGCAACCTGACCGCCCTGCTGGCCGCGATGGTGGTGGTCGCGCTGGTCAACCACTGCAGCCTGGTGGTGGTCTTCGGGCTGGTCCGCCGCGAGCGCCTCGGCCGGGTGCTGCGCGGCCTCGCCGAGGTGATCCTGCCCGGCTGGGTGCTCGGCGGCGCCATCAACCTCGCCTTCGGCGTCCTGTTTCTCGCCACCTGGATCTGGTGGCCGTTCGCGGCGCCGCTGTTCCTGCTGCCGCTCGGCATCCTGCACTGGGCCGCGCGCGTCTACGCGGCGATCCGCATCGACCGCACCCGGCTCACCGGCATGCAGGAGGCCACCCACCTGCTGGTCTCCTCGCTCTACCCGAGCGAGGCGATGCCCGCCTTCCTCGCCGCCGTGCGCCGCTGCTTCGAGGCCGAAGCCGTCGAGTTGGTGCTGGCCGGCGACCCCAGCGGCGATGAGGCGACCCTGTGGCGCAGCGCCGACGGCGACCCGGGCGAGGTCGGCCGCACCACGCCGGAGTCGTTCGGCCTCGCGGTGCTCCGGCTCGGCACGGCGGTTCGGGCGCGGGCCGGCGGGGACGGCGAGCTGGCCGCGCCGCTCGCGCTGGCTGGCTGGCGCGACTGCCTTGCCGCGCCGCTGCGGGCCGGCGCCGCCGCCGGGATGCTGTGCACCTACAACCGCAACGGCCTGGAAGGCTTCGAGGAGGGCGAGCTGGCCGTCCTTGAGGCGCTCGCGGCGGAACTGGGCACTGCGCTGGAAAAGAGCGACCTGCTCCAGACGATGCTGGAGGAGCGTGCCAAGCTCTCCGAGATCGTCGACCACACCTCCGACGGGATCGCCGCGCTCGACCCCGACGGCACCGTGTCGAGCTGGAACCCCGGGTTCGAGCGGATCACCGGCTACTCCGCCGCCGACCTGCTCGGCACCCGCGGCCTCGCCCGCCTGCGGCCACGAGACCAGGCCGGCCGCGAGGTGCGCTTCGAACGCTGGGCCGAGGAGGGCACCAAACTCCCCCCGGTGCTGGAGGTGCTCAACCCCGAGGGCGAGCATTGCTGGATCGTCTGCTCCTACAGCATGGTCCCGGCGCTGAGCGACGGCCAGCCGCGCCGCATGGTGATCACCTCCCGCGACATCACCAGGGAACGGGAGCTGGAGCGCGCCGGGGAGACCCTGCGCAAGTCGGCGGCGCGCTTCCGCGCCCTGGTGCAGAATTCCTCCCACCTGGTGGTCATTCTCGACGCGGGCGGAGGCATCAGCTACGCCAGCCCGGCCTTCCACCGCGCCCTCGGCTATCCCGACGCCGCCGAGGCCGAGCTGGAGCAGAACCTCTTCGACCTGGTCCACCCCGACGACGTCCAGCCGCTGCGCACCCGCTTCGGTGAGCATCTGGCGCTTGCGAGCGCCGCCGGCGCGGGCGCCCTGGAATTCCGCTTCCTGGCCGCCGACGGGACCTGGCGCCACCTGGAGGCGCTGGCCAACAACCTGCTCGACGACCCCGCCGTCGGCGGGATCGTGTTCAACGCCCACGACGTCACCGAGCGCAAGCGCGCCGAGGCGCTGCTGGCCGGGCAGGCCCACGTCCTCGACCTGATCGCCAGGGACGCCCCCTTGATGGAGGTGGCCACCGCCCTCGCCCGCCTGGTCGAGCGCGAGGCTGACGGGGCCCGCTGCGCCGTGCTGCTGCTCGACGACAGCGGCGAGGCGCTCACGGTCGCGGCGGCACCCAGCCTGGTCGACGTCGGCCTCCACGAGGCGGACGGGCTGATCGTCGGGCCCGCCGCCGGAGCCAGCGGCACCGCCGCCTGGCGCCGGGAGTCGGTGATCTGCGGCGACGTCGCCAGCGACCCGCTGTGGGCCGACAAGCGCCAGGTCGCCCTGCCGCGCGGCCTGCGGGCCGCCTGGGCGATGCCGATCATGGCGCCGGACGGCGACCGCGCCCTCGGCACGGTGACGCTCTACTTCGACGAGCCACGCGAGCCGCAGCCGTTCGAGCTGCAATTGCTGGACCTGGCCGTCCACCTCGCCGACATCGCCGTCGAGCGTGCCGAGGCCCAGGCCAAGCTCGCCCACCAGGCCGCCCACGACGCCCTCACCGGCCTGCCCAACCGGGTCTTCTTCCAGGACCGCGCCGCCCACGCCCTGGCGCGCACCCGCCGCAGCCGCTCCGCGGTGGCGGTCTTGTTCTTGGACCTGGACCGCTTCAAGTGCATCAACGACTCCCTCGGCCACGAGGCCGGCGACCGCCTGCTGGTCGAGCTGGCCCACCGCCTGCAAGAAGTGGTCCGCCCCGGCGACACGGTGGCCCGCTTCGGCGGCGACGAGTTCATCGTGCTGTGCGAGGGCATCGTCGACGAGGCCCACGCCCTGTCGATCGCCGAGCGCGTCGGCGAGGTCGCCGCCACCCCCTTCGCGCTCGGCGGCGGCGAGGTGTTCGTCAGCCTCAGCGTCGGCATCGCCATGGCCAGCGGCGCCGGCGCCCGGCCCGACACGCTGGTTGAGAACGCCGACGCCGCCATGTACCGGGCCAAGGCGCGCGGCGGCAACCGCTGCGAGATGTTCGACCGCGCCATGCGCTCCCGCGCCAAACGCCGCCTGACGCTCCACAGCGGGCTGCACCGCGCCGTCGAGCGGGGCGAGTTCCAGGTCGTCTACCAGCCGATCGTCGCCCTCGGCAGCCGCCGCCCGGTGGGCGCCGAGGCGCTGAGGCGCTGGTCCGCTGGGCGCTGCCGGACCGCGGCCTGATCCCCCCTGGCGAGTTCATCGGCCTGGCGGAGGAGACCGGCCTGATCATGCCGATCGGCACCTACGTGCTGCGCGAGGCCTGCCGGCGCGCCGGTCAGTGGCACGCCGCCGGCGCGCCGGGAGACAACGGCGACCCGTTCTGCATCAAGGTGAACCTGTCCGCCCGCCAGTTCGTCCATCCCGACCTGGTCGAGGTGATCGCCGGCATCCTCAACGAGACCAGCGTCGACCCGGCCAGCGTCTACCTGGAGATCACCGAGAGCGTGCTGATGGAGGACGCCGAGTCGACCGTGACCGCCCTGCGCGACCTCAAGGCCCTCGGCGTGTCGCTCGCCGTCGACGACTTTGGCACCGGCTACTCGTCGCTGACCTACCTGAAGCGGTTCCCGGTCGACGAGCTGAAGGTCGACCGCAGCTTCGTGGCCGGGTTGCTCGCCGACCCGGAAGACGCCGCCATCGTCGCCGCCGTCGTCAACCTCGCCCACACCCTCGGCCTCAAGGCGGTCGCCGAGGGGGTGGAGTCGGCCGGGCAGCTCACCCGCCTGCGCGACCTCGGCTGCGACCTCGGCCAGGGGTACTACTTCGGCCGGCCGATGCCCGCCGAGTCGATGGCGACGCGCCTCGGCCTGGGCGCGGCGTCGAACGGGTCGCCGGGGCGGGCCGAGGTGCTGACCTAGTGGCGGCCACCTGCGTGGCAGCCACGTAACCGTCAGGCTGAGGGTGAGGGCACCAGGCGGGCGTCGACCACCAGGTTGTCGCGGTAGCTGTGGCGGGCGCCGTCGAAGCTGC
>DASWDC010000085.1:0-4472 GCA_036395655.1 Actinomycetota bacterium
TCTTCCGGCCGGCCGCCGACGGCGGCGTGCTCGACCGCGCCGGGGTGGTCGACTATGCCACCGGGCCGGTCGCGCCGGGGGTGTTCGTGGTGGCGCGCAGCAACGAGCCGGTGGTCATCGAGGAGATGGCCTACCTCAGCATGGGCCCCGGCCCCTACTTCAGCTTCTACCGCCCCTACCACCTGGCCAGCATCGAGGCACCGCTGTCGGTGGCCGAGGCGGTGCTCGACCGCGCCCCCTCGCTGGTCCCCGAATGCTGGATGGCCGAGGTGATCGCCCTGGCCAAGCGGCCGCTGAAAGCCGGCGAGCGCCTCGGCGGCATCGGCGGCGACCACTACTACGGCGTGGTCGACTCGGCCGCCGTCGCCAAGGCCGAGGGCCTGGTGCCGATCGGGGTCGTCGCCGGCGCCACCGTGACCCGCAACGTGCCGGTCGACCAGCCGCTCACCTGGGACGACGTCGAGCTCGACCCGGACTCGGTGATCGTCAGCCTGCGGCGGCTCCAGGACCGCCTCTTCGACGCCCCGCAGGCGCATGCCCAGGCGCGGAACGGCATCGACCCGGCGCTCCCGCAGGCGCTGTCCGCCGCCACAACGCACATCCGTTAGCAATACCGCACAATGTTGCCTATGGTCCGAGCGAGCAGATCAACTGACGAACTGGCCAAAGTGGCGCAGCTCTACTACCTCGACGACCTCTCCCAGCAGGAGATCGCCGAGCGCCTCGGCACGACCCGCTCCAACGTGTCGCGCATGCTGAAGGCCGCCAAGCAGGCCGGGCTGGTGGAGATCCGTGTCGTCCACCCAACCCAGCGCGACCGCGAGCTGGAGGCTGCCCTCAAGCGACGCTTCCGCCTCCAGGAGGCCCGCGTCGCACCCTTCGACCCGGCCGCCGGTGCCGGTGCCGCAGCCGGCCACGGCCAGCAGCCACTCGCCCAGGTCGGCACGCTCGCCGCCAGCTGGCTCGACGAGACGCTGCGCGACGGCATGCGGCTCGGCCTGTCCTGGGGCATCTCGCTGCAGGCGATGGTGGACGAGGTCACCCCCGAACGCCGCCACGCCGTCGAGTTGATGCAGCTGGTCGGCGGCCTGTCGGCGCTGCAGGCCGGCGCCAGCGGCCACGAGCTGATCCGCGGGCTGGCCGAGCGGCTCGGCGCCGACTACGCCTACCTGCACGCGCCCGCCCTGTTCGAGTCGCAGGCCGCCTGCCGCACCCTGCTGGAGGAGCCCTCCATCCGCGACTACCTGGAGCGCGCCCGCCAGGTGGACGTGGCGCTGGTCGGCATCGGCGCCCGCGGGGTCGGCTCCTCCGCCGCGATCGTGGAGGCGCTCAACCTGAGCCCGGCCGAGCGCGCCGAGCTGGAGGCCTCCGGCTTCGTCGGCGACGTCTGCGCCCGCTACTTCGACCTGAACGGCCAGGAGGTCCGCTCCGCCGCCCGCAACCGGGTGCTCGCCGTCAGCCTCGACGACCTGCGCCGCATCCCCACGGTGGTGGGCGTGCTGGCGGGCCGCGAGAAGGCCCTCGGCACGCTCGGCGCGCTGCGCGGCCAGCTGCTGGACGTGCTGGTCTGCGACGAGGCGGCCGCCCGCTCGATCCTCGAATTCGACGGAGCCGGCCCACCCGGCACCTGAAACCTGGACCTCAACCTCAACCTCAATTTGAGCCTCAACCGCGATACGACGAAAGGAAGTTCCCGCGTGACCAAGCTCGCCACCGACCCAGATGCCGCCCGTCGTGCCCTGACCACCATGTGGACGATCCGGCACTTCGAGGAAGCGGTCGACGCCATGTTCGCCCGCGGCCTGATGCACGGCACCATGCACCTGTCGATCGGGCAGGAAGCGGTCGCGACCGGCGCCTGCCGTGCCCTCCGCACCGACGACCTGATCACCTCCACCCACCGGGGCCACGGCCACTGCATCGCCAAGGGCGCCGACCCCGGCCGGATGATGGCCGAGCTGCTCGGCAGCGAGGCCGGCTACTGCCGCGGCCGGGGCGGCTCGATGCACATCGCCGACGTCGCCAGCGGCAACCTCGGCGCCAACGGCATCGTCGCCGGCGGCATCCCGATCGCCGTCGGCGCCAGCCTCGCCCACCGCCTCCAGGGCTCCGACCGGGTGACGGTCTGCTTCTTCGGCGACGGCGCCGCCAACGAGGGCGCCTTCCACGAGGCCGCCAACCTGGCCGCCATCTGGGACCTCCCGGTGGTGCTGATCTGCGAGAACAACCACTACGGCATGTCCATGCCCACCACCAGAGCCTTCCGTGTCGAGCAGATCGCCGCCCGCGCCGCCGCCTACGGCTTCGGTGGCGAGACCGTCGACGGCAACGATCTGCAGGCGGTCAGCGACGCGGTTGACGAGGCCGTGGCGCGGGCCCGCGCCGGCGCCGGCCCGACCCTGATCGAGGCGGTCACCTACCGCTGGAAGGGTCACTCCAAGAGCGACCAGAACCGCTACCGGACCCGCGAGGAGATCGCCGACTGGAAGCAGCGCGACCCGATCGCCCGCTTCGAGGCCGCCACCCGCGACGCCGGCACCCTGGACGACGCCGGCCTCGCCGCGATCCGCGCCACCGCCCGCGACACCGTCCGCGAGGCGATCCGCGCCGGCCGCGCCGGCCCACCGCCCTCACCCGACGACCTGCTGCCAGCGGTCTACGCGCAGGGGGTGGTCTGAGATGCCGGCGGCCACGACCGTGACCATGACCTACGCCGAGGCGGTCCGCGCCGCGCTCGCCGAGGAGCTGGAGGCCGACCCCAGGGTGGTGCTGCTCGGCGAGGACATCGGCGTCTACGGCGGCGCCTTCGGCGTCAGCCAGGGCCTGCTCGACCGCTTCGGCGCGGAGCGGGTCCGCGACACGCCCATCTCGGAGGAGGGGATCGTCGGGGCCGCGGTCGGGCTGGCGCTGTGCGGCATGCTCCCGGTCGCCGAGATGCAGTTCTCCGACTTCACCGCCAACGCCATGGACCAGCTGGTCAACCAGGCCGCCAAGCTGCATTTCATGCTCGGCGGCGCGGTCCGGGTCCCGCTGGTGCTGCGCCTGCCGGCCGGCTCCGGCACCGGCGCGGCCGCGCAGCACTCCCAGAGCCAGGAGGCCTGGTACGTGCACACCCCCGGCCTCAAGGTGGTGATGCCGTCCAACCCGGCCGACGCCAAAGGCCTGCTGCACAGCGCCATCCACGACCCCAACCCGGTGGTGTTCTTCGAGCACAAGCTGCTCTACCGCACCTCCGGCCCAGTGCCGCCCGAAGCGGGCTTCCGCGTCCCGCTGGGGAAGGCGGCGGTGCCACGCGAGGGCCGCGACCTGACCATCGTCGCCACCGGCGTGATGGTCTCGCGTTCGCTGGCAGCCGCGGACGAGCTGGCCGGCGAGGGTGTGGAGGCCTGCGTGGTGGACCCCCGCACCCTCTCCCCGTGCGACGACGCGACGATTCTCGAGCGGGTCAGCGCCACCGGCCGGGTCCTGCTGGTCCAGGAGGCGCCCCGCACCGCCGGGTTCATGGCCGAGGTCGCCGCCCGCATCGCCGAGTCCAGCGCCTTCAGCGACCTGGCCGCGCCGGTCGCGCGGCTGTGCGGCCTCGACACCCCGATCCCCTACAACCCCGACCTCGAAAAGGCCGCCGTGCCGCAGGTCCCGGACATCGTCCAGGCGGCAAGCCGGCTGCTGAAAGGGAACGACTGATGCGTGAACTCCAGGTGCCCATGCCCAAGCTCTCCATGACCATGGAGGAGGGCGAGCTCGCCGCCTGGCACAAGCACGAAGGCGACGTCGTCGAAGCCGGCGAGATCCTCTGCGAAGTCGCCTCCGACAAGGCCGAGATCGAGGTCGAGTCCCCGGTGGACGGCACCGTGGTCACGCTCCACGCCGCCGAGGGCGACGTCGTCAAGGTCGGCGCCCCGATCGCCACCCTCGCCACCGAAGCCGACGACCTGGTCGGCGACCTCCTGGATTAGTCCCGGCGGCCCTGCAGCACCCGCAGCTCGTGCTCCAGCTTGGCCGGCTTGGTGATGACCGCGCCGGGCAGGGCGCGGGCAAACGACAGCGGGTGGCCGATGGCCGCGCGCAGCATCCGCATCGGCTTGGTCAGCACCCGGTGCTCGACGTCGCTGACGTAGGCGCGGCGCAGGGTGGGGAGGTCCTTGGCGATCTCGTGGCCGCAGTTGGAGCAGACTGTGGCGGCCAGCAGCCGGCCGGCGTAGACGACCTCGTGCAGCTGCTCGCCGTGGCAGTTCGCGCAGTTCAGAACGACGAGATGGACATGCTCCATGGCGTACCTCGTGACCGGTGGCCGGACGTTCGCGGTTGCGCGGCCAGCAGGCGCTCCGCGATGAACAGATCGTCAGGGAAGGTGACCTTGAGATTCCCCGGGTCGCCTGGCACCACCCGCACCGGCACCTCGGTGTAGCGCTCCACGCAGGCCGCGGTGTCCGAGCCGGCGAACCCGTCGCTCGCCGCCGCCTCATAGGCCG
>DASWDC010000086.1:0-12179 GCA_036395655.1 Actinomycetota bacterium
TCGACGCCATGGACGACGACACCCTGACCGAATTCCTCATCGGCGGGGCGACCAAGCGGGAGCTGCTGGAGCGTGCCGAGGCGCCGCCTTCGCTGGTGTTCCACACGATCGGCATGGATGACTTCCTGCTCGCGCCGCTCCCCAACCACCTCTTCACGCGCGACGCCTCCTGCTGGATCGGCGACGGCGTGGCGATCAACTCCATGCGCAAGAAGGCCCGCAGGCGCGAAACCATCCATTACGAGGCGATCTACCGCTGGCACCCGCTGTTCTCCAGCCAGGACTTCGGCATCTGGTCGCAGGGCACCGAGGGCGGGGTCGCCACCGTCGAAGGCGGCGACGTGCTGGTCATCGGCAACGGCGCGGTCCTCGTCGGCATGAGCGAGCGCACCACGCCGGCGGGGGTGGAGCGGCTCGCGCGCCGCCTGTTCGAGGCCGGGGCAGCGCGCCGCATCGTGGCGCTGGAGCTGCCGAAGGCGCACGCGTTCATGCACCTGGACACGGTCATGACGATGGTGGACGGCGACACCTTCACGATGTACGCGGGCCTGCCGCCGCTGGCCGCGCACACGATCGAACCGGGCGACGCCCCGGGCGACGCCGGCCCCGGCTCCGGCCCCGCGAAGGAGTTGAAGGTCACCGACCACCCGCCGGAGCCGGCGGCGATGCGCGGCGCGATCGCGGCGACCCTCGGCCTCGACGACGTCAAGATCCTCACCGCCACCCAGGACGTGCGCTCGGCCGAGCGGGAGCAGTGGGACGACGGCTGCAACGTGCTGGCGGTGGCGCCCGGCGTGGTCATGGCCTACGAGCGCAACGTCACCACCAACACCTGGCTGCGGCGCAACGGCGTGGAGGTCATCATCGTCCGCGGCGGCGAGCTGGGCCGGGGCCGGGGCGGTCCGCGCTGTATGAGCTGCCCGATCGAGCGGGAGGCGGCGTGACCGTCGAGACCGTCAAGCAGCGGTCCGGCCCGGGCCGGGAGCAGCGCAATGGCTGGCGGAGCCTGCTGCGCACCAAACCGGTCGAGGAGCTGGTCGGCGAGAGCGGCCGTGGCCACGAGCAAGGCGCCGAGCTGCGCCGCTCGATGGGGCTGCTGCAGCTCATCCTGTTGAGCGTCGGCGCCACGCTCGGCACCGGCATCTTCGTCATCCTCGGCGACGCCGCCCCGCTCGCCGGGCCGGCGGTGGTGCTCTCGTTCCTGCTCGCGGCGGTCACCGCGCTGTTCTCCGCGCTCTCCTACGCGGAGCTGGCCGGGACCATCCCGGTCTCCGGGTCCTCCTACTCCTACGCCTACGCCACGCTCGGCGAGCTGGCTGCCTGGGTTTCCGGCTGGTGCCTGATGGCGGAGTACGGGGTGTCGGTGTCGGCGGTCGCGGTCGGCTGGGGCCAGTACCTCAACGAGCTGGGCCGCTCCACCCTCGGGTTCAGCCTGCCGGCGGCGATCGCGAACCCGCCCGGCGAGGGTGGGGTGGTCAACCTCACGGCGATCGTGGTGGTGGCGGCGGCCGCGCTGCTGCTCATGCGGGGAACCTCGGAGAGCGCCGCCGTCAACACGGTCATGACGCTGATCAAGCTGGCCGTGATGGTCTTCTTCTGTGCCGTTGCCTGCACCGCGTTCCGGGCCCACAACCTGAGGCCGTTCGCCCCGCTCGGCTTCGCGGGCATCAGCGCGGCGGGCGCGACCGTGTTCTTCTCCTACATCGGCTTCGACGCGGCCTCCACCGCCGGCGAGGAGGCCCGCAACCCCAAGCGCGACCTGCCCATGGCGATCATCATCTCGCTCGGCATCGTGACGCTCGTCTACGCGGCGGTCGCGCTCGCCGCGGTCGGTGTCACGCCATGGAAACAGCTGGGCGGGCTGCAGGCGCCGCTCGCCAGCGTGCTCAGCGACGCGACCGGGAGCACCTGGCCGGCGGCGGTGCTGTCGTTCGGCGCGGTGATCGCGATCGCCAGCGTCGTGCTCACGGTGATGTACGGGCAGACGCGCATCCTGTTCGCCATGGCCCGCGACGGCCTCGTCCCCCGCGTCTTCGACCGGGTGAGCCCCCGGACCCAGACCCCGGTGGCCAACACGCTGATCGTGGCCGGGTTCATCGCGGCCCTGGCCGGCTTCTTCCCGCTCGGTCATCTGGCCGACGCCGCCAGCATCGGCACGCTGGCCGCCTTCGCGATCGTCAACTTCGGCGTGCTGGTGCTGCGCCGGACCAGACCGGACGCGCCGCGCAGCTTCCGCGTGCCGTTCTACCCGCTGACGCCGATCCTCGGGGTGTGCCTCTGCGCCTGGCTCATGGCCAAGTTCGACAGGGTGACCTGGGTCGCCTTCGTGCTGTGGACCGTGGCCGGCCTGGCCGCCTATGCCGCCTACGGCTACCGCCACTCACGGCTCGGCCAGGCCGCCGCTGCTGCCGCTACTCCAGATGCTCGTACGCGGGGAGCGTCAGGAACTCGATGAAGTCGTCGGCGAGGGCGACCTGCTCGAACAGGGCCTGGGCCTCGTCGGCGCGGCTGGCGGCGAAGACCTCCTCGCCGAAGGTCTGGCGCAGCTTGTCCAGCTCCTCGGCCTCGACCTGGCGGACCAGGTCGGGGGTGACCTCGCGGCCGTCGCTGAGCTTGACGCCGTTGTGGACCCACTGCCAGACCTGGGAGCGGGCGATCTCGGCGGTGGCGACGTCCTCCATCAGGTTGGAGATCGCGGCCGCGCCGCTGCCGCGCAGCCATGAGGAGATGTACTGGATGGCCACGCTGACGTCGTTGCGCAGGCCCTCCTCGGTGACGTCGCCGGGGGTGGCGGGCACGTTCAGCAGGTCGGAGGCGCGCACCTGGACGTCGTCGCGCTTGCGCTCGATCTGGTTGGAGCGCGTGCCGAGCACCTCGTCGAAGCATTCGGCGGCGGCTTGGACCAGGTCGGGGTGGGCGACCCAGGTGCCGTCGAAGCCGTCGCCGGCCTCGCGGCGCTTGTCGTCACGGACCTTGGCCAGGGCGACGCGGTTCACCTCGGGGTCGCGGCGGCTGGGGATGAACGCGGCCATCCCGCCCATGGCGAAGGCCTCGCGGTGGTGGCAGGTCCGGACCAGCAACTCGGTGTAGGCGCGCATAAACGGGACGGTCATGGTCACCTGGTTGCGGTCGGGCAGGGTGAACTCCGGCCGGGTGCGGAACTTCTTGATGACCGAGAACATGTAGTCCCAGCGGCCGGCGTTCAGCCCGGAGGAATGCTCGCGCAGCTCGTAGAGGATCTCGTCCATCTCGAACGCGGCGGTGATCGTCTCGATCAGCACGGTGGCGCGGATGGTGCCGCGCGGGATGCCGAGATGATCCTGCGCGAGCACGAACACGTCGTTCCACAGCCGCGCTTCCAGGTGGCTCTCCAGCTTCGGCAGGTAGAAGTACGGGCCGGTACCCTTGCCGAGCAGGCGGGTGGCGTTGTGGAAGAAGTAGAGGCCGAAGTCGACCAGGGCGCCGGCGGCCGGCTGGCCGTCAACCAGCAGGTGCTTCTCGGGCAGGTGCCAGCCGCGCGGGCGCGGCATCAGCACCGCGACCTCGTCGTTCAGCTGGTAGTGGCGGCCATCGGGGCCGTCGAAGCTGATGGTGCGCTCGATCGCCTCGATCAGGTTGGCCTGGCCGCCGAAGAGGTTGTCCCAGGTGGGGGCGTTAGCGTCCTCGAAGTCGGCCATGAATACCCGCGCGCCGGAGTTGAGCGCGTTGATCAGCATCTTGCGGTCGGTCGGGCCGGTGATCTCGACGCGCCGGTCGGCGAGGTCCGCCGGATAGGGCGCCACCCGCCAGTCGCCCTCCCTGATGGAGGCCGTCTCCGGCGGGAAGTCGGGCAGCTCGCCGGCCTCGAAGGCGGCCTGCCGCTCGCGGCGCTTGGCCAGCAGCTCCTCCAGGGTCGGGTTGAACTCGCGCTGCAGCTCGGCGACGAACGCCAGCGCCTCGTCGCTCAGGATCTGAGGGTACTTCTGCTGCGCCGGCCCGTGGACTTCGACGCCGCTTGGGCGTAGGGACGCCATCAGGGCACCTCCGTTCGTATTGGCCCTGCCATTCGGCTCTGCCGTGGTGCCTCATTGTGCCGCATGGAAAGTCTGCTTGACAGCCGCCAGGTGTAAAGCTACCTTGTCAATGTAAAGCGCGCTTGACTCCACGAGACGCAGTGTCCTTCCGCCGGAGGTGATGCCATGAACAACAGGGTCCGCGTCCTCCGCACCGAGCGCGGGCTGTCCCAGGGCGAGCTGGCCGAGGCGATGGGCGTCTCGCGCCAGACCATCAACTCGATCGAGACCGAGCGCTACACGCCGTCACTCCCGCTCGCGATCGCGCTGGCCCACTACTTCGCCAAGCCGGTCGAGGAGGTTTTCAATGCGAATGGCACCCAATCAACGTGAGCCCCGCGGCCTCGTCAGCCGCCTGTGCGGCGGGCTTGGGGGCTGGGGCATGTTCCTGTTCTCGCTCGCGCTCGGCGCGGTCATGTGGACCGCCTCGTGGATCGGCGGCCACCCGATGCTCGGGCTGGCGATGTTCGGCATCATGGCGGCCTTCGGCGCCGTGTTCGTCGTCGGCCGGCGTAGCGAGACGATCCGCCTGATGGCGGCGGGCCGGCACGCCGATGAGCGCTGGCGCTCGATCGACCTGCGCGCCACGGCCTTCATGGGCATCGTGCTGGGGCTCGCGGTGATCGTCGCCTTCCTCTGGGCGATCGCCCACGGCCGCGACGGCCAGCCCTACGCGCCCCTCGGAGCGATCGCCGGGATCTCCTATCTGATCGCGATCATCTACCTGCGCTGGAGGTCGTGACCTGCCCAGCGGGCAGGCCGCAAGGGCCTCACGGCGCGAGCCGCTCGATCGTCCACGGGGCGGTCGGGCGCTCGCGCGTGTAGCGGAGGCGGTCGTGGAGGCGGTTCTCCCGGCCCTGCCAGAACTCGATCACGCCAGGGGTGAGCCGGTAGCCGCCCCAGAACGGCGGCAGGGGGACCTCGGCATCCGCGGCATCGCCGCCGTAGCGGGCCGCCAGCGTCTCGTAGCGCCGCTCCAGCACGTCCCGGCCCGGGATCACGCTGCTCTGCGGTGACGCCCAGGCACCGAGCCGGCTGCCCACTGGCCGGGTGCGGAAGTAGGCCTCGGACTCCTCCAGCGGGACCCGCTCCACCCGCCCCTCGACGCGGACCTGGCGATGCACCGGGGGCGGCCACCAGAACGTCAGCGCCGCGAGCGGGTTGGCGGCCAACTCCTGGCCCTTGCGGCTCTCATGGTTCGTGTAGAACACAAACCCCCGCTGATCCACCCCTTTGAGCAGCACCATCCGCACGGACGGCCGCCCCGCGGGCGTCGCGGTCGCC
The DNA here is from genome assembly GCA_036395655.1 of Actinomycetota bacterium. GTDB lineage: Bacteria > Actinomycetota > CALGFH01 > CALGFH01 > CALGFH01 > DASWDC01. The sequence goes on from DASWDC010000086.1 coordinate 5,337, forward strand.
AGCGCCATCGCGGTCGGCTCCGGCAGCGCCGCGGCCACTGCCTCCTTGAACCACCGCTCGAACTGCCCGATCGGATCCGGATCCACCTCAGCGATTTCCAGGCCGGCCAATCCCGCTCCTCTCCCCGCGCGCTGGGCTCACTGTACCGAGATGCCAGAGCGGCGGCCCCAGGCCTGTGCCCGTGAGCCGCCGCTCCGCCTCCCCCCGGAGTTTGAACGACCGACAACGCCTGTTCGCAACGCCTATTCGGTCGTGATCGCCCTCAGCACGTCGACCTTGGCGGCGCGGCGGCCGGGGAAGATCGCGGCGGCCATGCCGGCGAGACCCGCGGCGATCACGAAGGCCAGCAGCGAGCCAACCGGCAGGGTGAACTCGGTGATGCCCTGGTTGTGGAGGGCGCGGACCATCGTCCAGCCGAAGAACCCGCCGACCACCAGGCCGAGGACCGCGCCGAGGACCGCGACGATCACGGCCTCCCAGCGGATCATGCGGCGTAGCTGCGCCCGGGTCATGCCGACCGCGCGCAGCAGGCCGAGCTCGCGGATCCGCTCCAGCACCGACAGCGCCAGGGTGTTGATGATGCCGATGAAGGCGACGATCACGGCCAGGGCGAGCAGCAGGTAGAAGAGCAGCAGGATCTGGTTGATCGACTTCGCCTGGTCGCGCTTGAACTGCGCCTGGTCCTTCACCTGGACGATCGGGAAGTCGTTGGTCACCCGCTCGACCGCGGCGCGTGAGGCGTCGGTGGAGACGTTCGGCTTGGCCTTGACGAGCCCGAGCTGGTCGAGCTGGTCGGGATAGTGGTTCTGGTAGTCGGCCAGGGTCAGCAGGTAGCTGCCATTGAGGTGGTTGTCCTCGTAGATCGCGGCGATCCGCTCCTGCTGGCTGCCGCCGACCGGGAAGTCCATGGTGACGGTGTCGCCGACCTTCCAGCTGTTGGACTTGGCGACGTCCTTGCGCACGGCGACGTCACCGCTGGCCAAGTTCGAAAGGTTGCCGGAGACCATGTCGGTGCGCACGGTCCTGGGGAAGGTGGCCGGGTCGATCGCCTGGAGCTGGCTGGTCTTGCCGTTCAGCTTGAAGGCGCCGAAGCGAATGCCGGTGGCGGACTCGATCTCGGGCTGCTGCGAGATGCGCTGCACCACCTGGGGGCTGAAGCCCACCCCGCTGTTGCTTGGGCCCGAGAGGATGTAGTCGGCCGCGACGGATTCGTCGAGGATCTTGTTGGAGGAGGTCTTCAGCGATGCGGCGAAGATCGTCACGAAGCTGACCAGCGCGAGGCCGATCATCAGCGCCGCGGCGGTGGAGGCGGTGCGGCGCGGGCTGCGCATGGCGTTTTCGCGCGCGAGCTTGCCCGGCTCGCCGGCCCAGTGCGCGAACGGCCAGCCGAGCAGCCGTGCCAGCGGCCGGGCCACCAGGGGGCTGAGGAAGCCGACGCCGAGGAAGATGATCACCGCGCCGCTGGCGATGTTGATCAGGCGGTTGCCGGTGCTGGCGAACAGCCCGGTCAGCAGCAGTGCGACGCCGATCACGGTGACGACCGTGCCGGTGACCACGCGGCGCCAGGTGTGGTGGGTCGGGGCGGCGTGCGCCTCCTGCTGCAGGGCGGCCACCGGCGGCACCCGGGTCGCCTTGATGGCCGGCATGATCGAGGCGAGCAGGGTCACCCCGAGGCCGACGACCAGCGCGACGATGATCGTGCGCGGCGCGATCACCGGGGTGGTCTGCGGCAGGTCGACCCCGAGCGCCTTGAACGCGTTGTTGAGCCCGATGGCGACCAGGATCCCGAAGCCGATGCCGACCACCGAGCCGGCCAGGCCGACGATGGCCGCCTCGGCCAGCACCGATCGCAGCACCTGCCGCCGCGAGGCGCCCAGGCAGCGCAGCAGCGCCAGCTCCCGGGTGCGCTGCGCCAGGATGATCGAGAAGGTGTTGACGATGATGAACGAGCCGACGAACAGCGCCACGAAGGCGAAGGCCAGCAGAGCGATATTGATGAACTTGGTGAACGACCCGACCGTCTTGGAGTCGTCCTGCGCCAGCTGCTTACCGGTGAGCACCTGGAACTTGGGGTCGACGACGGCCTTGACCCGGTCGCGCAGCGTCGCCGGGGACACGCCCGAGGCGGCCACGGCATCGACCTCGTCGTAGGTGCCGACACGGTTCAGCACCTGCTGCGCGGTCTTCAGGTCGAAGCCGGCCAGGGTCGCGCCGGCGAGGTTGTCGGCCGTGCCGAAGCCGAGGATGCCGCTCACGGTGAACTCGCGCGGCGGTCCCTGGAACAGGATCTTGACCCGGTCGCCGACCTTGAAGCCCTGCTTCTTGGCGGTGGCCGCGTCGATCGCGACCTGGTCCGAGCTGGTCGGCCGCGCTCCCCCACGAAGGGTGGTCGCGGACTGCAGCTGCGGCACCGAGCTGAGCGAGACGCCGAGGGTGGGCGCGCCGCCGGTGGTGACTGGCTTGCCGTTGCTGCCGATGAACTGGGCGTAGCCGTTGACGCTGCCCTCGGCGGCCGCGACGCCCTGGACGCCCTTGACCTGGTCGAGGACTGAGGAGGGCATCGGCGCGCGGGTCTGGCCGCCCTGGGCGTTGAAGGTCGCGTTGGTCCGGACGGCCACGTCGACGCCCTGGGTGACCTGGTTGAAGAGGTTGTCGAAGGTCTTGTTGATGGTGTCGGTGAGCACGAAGGTGCCCGCCACGAAGCCGACCCCGAGCACGATCGCCAGGGCGGTCAGGGACATGCGCAGCTTGTGGGCCGCCAGTCCCTTGAGGGTGGCCTTCAGCATCAGAGCTCGCCCTCCACCCGCTTCATGTCGGCACCGAGCTTCTTCAGGAAGTCGAGCACCTTCTCGGCGGTCGGGTTCGGCATCTCGTCGACGATGTGGCCGTCGTTGAGGAACAGCACCAGGTCGGAGTAGGAGGCTGTGGTCGGGTCGTGGGTGACCATCACGATCGTCTGGCCAAACTCGTCCACGCTGCGGCGCATGAAGCCGAGCAGCTCGGCGCTGGCGACCGAGTCGAGGTTGCCGGTCGGCTCGTCGGCGAACACGATGTCCGGCTTGGAGGCCAGCGCCCGGGCGCCGGCGACGCGCTGCTGCTGGCCGCCGGACAGCTCGGCGGGCTTGTGGCCGAGGCGGTCGCGCAGGCCGACCGCGTCGATCACCCGGTCGACCCAGGAGCGGTCCGGCTTGCGGCCGGCGATCGCCATGGGCAGCTCGATGTTCTCGCCGGCGGTGAGGGTCGGGAGCAGGTTGAACGCCTGGAAGACGAAGCCGACCCGCTGGCGCCGCAATATGGTGAGCTGCTTTTCGGAGAGGCCCGAGAGGTCGGTGTCGCCGATGTAGATGTTGCCGGAGGTGACCCGGTCAAGGCCGGCCAGGCAGTGCATCAGGGTCGACTTGCCGGAACCGGACGGGCCCATGATCGCGGTGAAACGGCCAGTGGGGAAGTCGACCGTGACGCCGTCGAGCGCGCGGACGGCGGTCTCGCCCTGGCCGTAGACCTTGACGACGTCGACCGCCCGCGCCGCGAGCTGGTCAGTGGTTTCCCGCGGGGGGGTCACGCTGGTGGACATGCTCAGCCCTTCTGCTCGGCAGCTTTTCATGCGGTTGATTGGCTTTGAGTGAGGCTACGCGATGCCAGTGACGGTGGCGTCCACCGGACAGGGGATTCTCCATCCACCTCGAGGAGGATCTCCACCCGATCGCGCCCCGCTACGATGCGCCCTGGCGCTGCCACCGCGCTGCCGTGCCGCTGACACCGCTGACACCGCGCTGACGCACGAACTGTTCGCTTCGCGCGGACAATCCTAGCTTGGGCGAAGACGTCAAGAAAGCAAATTGCGTCCGACCTCGAGGCGCGCGAGCAGGCGCTGGACGCGGCGGTCGATCGCGTCGAGGAGATAGCGGACGGTCTGGGGGTCCTTGCCGCTCGGGTCGTCGATGTACCAGTCCTCGGTACGGACGGCCAGCTCATCGGCGGTGTAGCCCATCAGCACCACCGTCGTGGCGCGTTCCAGCAGCTCCTGCGACACGGGCATGGAGCGCTGCCCGCGCAGGTCGATGCCGAGCCCGATCAGGGAGCGCGCCACCACCGGGTCTGGCCGCACCGTCGCCGGGCTCATCGACACGGCTTGGACGCGCCCCTTGGCGCGGTGCTCCAGCAGCGCGGCCGCGACCCTGCTGCGGCGGTCGTCGCCGACTCCCACGAACACCACCAGAGGGAGTCGCTGGCCCGGGACCAACCGCAGGTGTCCCGGCTTCACACCGATGGCCGCACCGTGCTCGCCGTGCATGGGTCGCGTCGCCACCCGCTGTCCACCTCTCTCCTGTCGGCCCGATCCGGGCTGGGCCTACCTACAAAGACGCCGGAGACGCCCACTTGGTTCCCTTTGGTTTGAGGATCGACCCGCTTGCCCCGTTCACAGGGCCGTAACAGTGGTGTAGCAACCCGTAAACAGCCGCGTAGCCTAGGGGAAACGGGCAGCCCTGCATGCTTTTCCAGTCGCGCAATACGGCAAGGGGAGAGCTATGCAGTACAACTCCGGAGATACGGCGTGGGTGCTGGGCAGTGCGGCCCTGGTCCTGTTCATGACGCCGGGGCTGGCGTTCTTCTACGCGGGGATGGTCCGCACCAAGAACGTGCTCGGCATGCTGATGCAGAACTACGTGGTGATGGGCCTGGTCAGCCTGATCTGGGTGCTGGTCAGCTACAGCCTCGCCTTCGGGGTCGACCTGGGCGGCCACGGGATCATCGGGACGCTGCGCTTCGCCGGGCTGGCGCACATGACGCAGCCGGTGCCCGGCTACAGCGGGCCGATCGCGCAGACGATCCCGCCGCTGGCGTTCGTGGTCTTCCAGATGATGTTCGCCATCATCACCCCCGCGCTGATCACCGGGTCCACCGCCGACCGGCTCAAGTTCGGCGGCTTCGTCGCGGTGATCGCGCTGTGGGCGGTGCTGGTCTACGCGCCGGTGGCGCACTGGGTGTTCTCCCCCACCGGCTGGCTGTTCAAGCTCGGCGCCGAGGACTTCGCCGGAGGGACGGTGGTGCACATCAACGCCGGCATCGCCGGGGTGGCGCTGGCCATCCTGGTGGGCCGCCGCCGCGGTTGGCCCAAGGAGCCGATGCCGCCCCACGCGCTCCCGCTGACCCTGCTCGGCGCCGGGGTGCTGTGGTTCGGCTGGTTCGGCTTCAACGCCGGCTCGGCGCTGGCCGCCAACCAGCTCGCCGCGCAGGCGTTCCTCAACACCAACACCGCCACCGCCGCCGCGCTGCTCGGCTGGATCGCCACCGAGAAGCTCCGCAACGGCAGGTCCACCACCCTCGGCGCCGCCTCCGGCGCGGTCGCCGGGCTGGTCGCGATCACCCCGGCCTGCGGCTTCGTCAACGTCGTCGGGGCCACCGTGATCGGCTTGGCCGCCGGGGCGATCTGCGCGCTGGCCACCAGCGTCAAGTACCGCTTCGGCCTGGACGACTCGCTCGACGTCGGCGCCGTCCACCTGGTCGGCGGGGTCACCGGCGCGCTGCTGATCGGCTTCTTCGGCACCTCGACGGTGGGCGGGGCCGACGGGCTCCTCTACGGCGGCGGTCTCGGCCTGCTCGGCCACCAGGCGGTGGCCGTGGTGGTGGTCGCGGTGTTCTCCTTCGCGGTCACCTTCGCGATCGGCAAGCTGGTCGACGTCACCATCGGCCTGCGCGTCGACGAAGCGGCCGAGCGCGAGGGCCTGGACACCAGCCAGCACGCCGAGACCGCCTACGAGCTGGGCCTGGTCCTGGCCCGCGGCCTCGGCGTCAGCAGCGCCACCCGCGACCACCCGGCCCCGGGGCCGCCCACCCCCGCGGCCGCCCGCAACCCAGCGCTTGGAGCGGACTCATGAGACTCGTCACCGCGATCGTCAAGCCGTTCAAGCTCGGCGAGGTCAAGGACGCCCTCAGCGAGATCGGCGTCGCCGGCCTGACCGTCAGCGAGGTCCAGGGCTACGGCCGCCAGCGCGGCCACACCGAGGTCTACCGCGGCGCCGAGTACACCATCGACTTCGTCCCCAAGGTCAGGATCGAGGTCCTGGTCACCGACGAGGCCGCCCCGGGAGTCATCGACGCGCTGGTCAAGGCGGCCCGCACCGGCCAGATCGGCGACGGCAAGGTCTGGTCGGTCCCGGTCGATGAGGTCGTCCGCGTGCGGACCGGCGAGCGAGGCCCCGACGCGCTCTAGCCCGGGTCCCGGCACCGGCCCCAGCCAGCCCCCGGCCAGTTCCGAGCCGAGGGCGGACGCCGAACGCAACCCGCTGGCCGGCGCCGCGAACCGGGCGGAGCGGCTCGCCGCCGCCAAACGCTGGCTGACCGGCCTGCTGGGCGACCCCGGCCCCGGCATCGCGCTGGCGGTGGGCGGCGCCTACGGGCGCGGCGAGCCGGCACCCGGCAGCGACCTCGACCTGCTGCTGCTGCACACCCGCAAGCCTGGCGACCAGCGGCAGCAGCGGGAGGTGGCCGCGCTGGCGGAGCGGCTCTGGTACCCGATCTGGGACGCCGGCGTCCGCCTCGACCACAGCGTCCGCACCCCGGAGGAGGCGCTCGCGGTCGCCGACGAGGACCTCAAGACCGCCCTCGGCCTGCTCGACCTGCGCCACATCGCCGGTGACGCCGCGCTCACCCAGCGGCTGCGCGAGGCGGCCGGGCAGCGCTGGCGCAACACCGCCAGCCGCCGCCTGCCGGAGCTGCGCGAGGCGTGCCGGCGCCGCGCCGAGCGCCACGGCGAGCTGGCCTTCCTGCTGGAGCCCGACCTCAAGGAGGCCCGCGGCGCGCTGCGCGACGGCCACGCCGTCAGCCAGGTCGCGGCCACCT
>DASWDC010000087.1:0-2422 GCA_036395655.1 Actinomycetota bacterium
AGGTTGCCGAGGCCGTTGGCGAGGTCGGCGTTGTAGCGGCCGACCATCGCCTCCCAGGAGAAGTTGCCGTCCTGGCCGAAGGCGACCTCGCGCTGGAAGAAGTAGCGGAAGGCGTCGGAGCCGAACGGCTCCACCAGGTCGTGGGGGGCGATGCCGGTGAGCTTGGTCTTGCTCATCTTCTCGCCGCCGACCAGCAGCCAGCCGTGCGCCTGCACGGTGCGGGGCACCGGCAGGCCGGCGGCCATCAGGATCGCCGGCCAGGTGACCGCGTGGAAGCGCAGGATGTCCTTGCCGACGAAGTGGTAGTCGGCCGGCCAGAGGTGGGCGTACTGCTCCATGTCGGCGTCCCAGCCGGCGGCGGTGAGGTAGTTCTGCAGCGCGTCGATCCACACGTACATGACGTGCTTGGGGTCCCAGGGGATTGGCACGCCCCAGTCGAAGCTCGACCGCGAGATCGACAGGTCCTGGAGGCCCTGCTCGACGAACGAGGTCACCTCGCGCAGGCGCCCCTCGGGGCGGACGAACTCGGGGTGGGCGCGGTACAGCTCCAGCAGGCGGTCGGCGTAGTTGGAGATGCGGAAGAAGTAGTTCTCCTCGCGGACCAGCTCGACCGGGCGGCCGTGGATCGGGCAGCAGCCGTCGACCAGCTCCTCCTCGGAGTAGAACTGCTCGCAGTCCACGCAGTACAGCCCCTCGTAGCTGTCGAGGTAGACGTCGCCCTGGTCGTGGAGCCGCTGCCAGAGGTGCTGCACGGCGGTGACGTGGCGCTGCTCGGTGGTGCGGATGAAGTCGTCGTAGGAGATGTCGAGCTGGGCCCAGGTCTCCTTCCAGCGCTCCACGGTCCGGTCGGCCCACGCCTTGGGGGTGGTCCCGGCGGCCTCGGCGGCGCGGGCGACCTTCTGGCCGTGCTCGTCGGTGCCGGTGAGGAACATGACCTGCTCGCCGTGGGCCCGCCGCCAGCGGGCCAGCACGTCGGCGGCCACGGTGGTGTACGCGTGCCCGATGTGCGGCACGTCGTTGATGTAGTAAATCGGTGTCGTAATGTAGAAGGTGTCTTTTCCGCTCACCGTCGCTCCCGTCCGGCCTGTCCGAGCCGCAAATCCGAGGCTAGCAGCCAAAGGCGGAGGCTAGCAGCGCATTTTGCGGGCGTCGAGCACGGCCTGATAGACGACCCGGCGGGGGGTCCCGGTGGCGTGGGCGACGGCGCTGATCGCCTCCTTGGAATTGCGGCCGCCCTCCACCTGACGGGCCACCTCGGCGGCCAGGTCGGCGCTGGTCACCTCGCCGGCTGGAGGGGCGGGCGCACCCCCCACAACCAGCGTGATCTCGCCCCGGGGGCCATTCGGCTCGAGGGCGAGCCGGTCGCGGACCTCGGCGAGGGAGCCGCGCAGGATCTCCTCGTGGAGCTTGGTCAGCTCCCGGGCGAGCGCGCAGGCACGGTCGTCGCCGAAGGCGGCCGCCATGGCATCGAGGGTGGCCAGGGCGCGGTGGGGGGCCTCGAAGAACACCATGGTGCGGGGTTCGGCGGCCAACTCCTCCAGCCGGCGGGCACGGGGGCCGCCGCGGCGCGGCAGGAACCCCTCGAAGCAGAAACGGTCGGTGGGCAGGCCGCTCACCACCAGGGCGGTCAGCACCGCGCTCGGTCCGGGCACGACTTCGACCGCGATGCCCCGCGCGAGGCAGGCGCCGATCAGGTCGTGGCCCGGGTCGGAGACGCCGGGCATGCCCGCGTCGGAGACCAGCGCGACAGTCGCCCCGGCCTCGATCTCGTCGACCAGCTGGGCTGCCCGGCGCGGCTCGTTGGCCTGGTGGTAGCTGACCGTCCGGGCCCGGACCCCGAAGTGGCTGAGGAGCTTGCGGGTCTGCCGAGTGTCCTCGCAGGCGACCAGGTCAGCTTCGGCGAGGGTCCGCGCCAGCCGGGGCGAGGCGTCCTCCAAATTCCCGATCGGGGTGGCGCAGACCACCAGCTTCCCCGTCCCGGGGGAGCCGTCCGCTGCGGACGTGGAGATGGTCGGCATGTCGCCGCACAGCTTGCACCAGAACCAGAACGGGTCGCTCAACGCGTCGCTCAACGCGTCGCTCAGTCGTCGCGGCGCAGCAGCAGCAGCCAGGGGATGATCCGGCCCGAGCGGCGCAGGCGGGTGAAGGCCGCCCGTTCGCGCAGCTCCGTACGGCACCACGGGTCTCGGCGGTGGCGGCGGACGATCTCGGCCTCGACCGCGGCGGTCGCCTCCAGCCAGGGCGCCGGGACCGGGCCGACCTCCGGAGGCCGGCCGCTGGCCAGCACGGTCAGACCAGCGCGCTGCGCGCGGCGGATGAGCACCTGCGGACGGACGAAGACGTTGGCGAGCGGAGCGCCGCCGGCGATCGGCGCCGCCGCGACATAGTCGTAGATCGCCAGCGGCGCGCCGGGCCGCAGCAC
>DASWDC010000088.1:0-7199 GCA_036395655.1 Actinomycetota bacterium
GGCGCCCACGGCGCCGCAAGGCGCTGGTCGCCAGCGTGCTGGTGCTGCTGCTCGCCGGGGGCGGAGCCGGCGCCTACGCCGTGCTCAGCAACCGCTGGTCGAACTCGGACAGCACCGTCGCCGTCAAGGCCGTCACCACCGCCGCGGTCACCCGCGCGAACCTGGTCGACACCGAGCAGGACGACGGCTCGCTCAGCTACGACGACCAGCAGACGCTCCACGCCGGCAACCGCGGCGTGCTCACCGCCCTGCCCGACGAGGGCGCCACGGTCAGCCGCGGCCAGAGCCTGTACCGGGTGGACGACAAGCCGGTGACGCTGTTCTACGGCAATCTCCCCCTGTACCGGACGCTCCAGGACGGGGCCGACGACGGCGCCGACGTGAAGCAGCTCGAGGAGAACCTGGACGCGCTCGGCTACGGCGACAACCTCACCGTCGACGATCATTTCTCGTCGGCGACCACCGACGCCGTCAAGGCCTGGCAGGCCGACCGCGGGCTGGACCAGACCGGCACGGTCGACGCCACCCAGGTCCTGTTCCTGCCCCACGCCGTCCGTGTCGGCCAGCACAAGGCCGACGTCGGCGACAGCGTCAGCGGCGGGATGGCGGTGGCCACCATCTCCTCCACCACCCGCATCGCCACCGTCGACCTGCCAGCCGACAACGCCAGCATCGCCCGCGTCCGCGACAAGGTCGACATCGAGCTGCCGGACGGCCACACCGTCAAGGGCACCATCACCGAGATCGCCAAGGTCGCCACCACCGCCAGCGCGGCCTCGGGCAGCTCTGGCGGCTCGGCCTCAAGCGGCTCCTCCAGCTCCAGCGACCCGACGATCGCGGTCACCATCCGGGTCGACGATCCCCGCGCGACTGGCGACCTCGACCAGGCGCCGGTGAAGGTGGACTTCACCAAGCAGCGCAAGACGGGCGTGCTGGCGGTGCCGGTCACCGCACTGGTCGCGCTGTCGGAGGGCGGCTACGCGGTCGAGGTCAGCGACGGCGGCTCTGCCACGCACCTGGTCAAGGTCACCACCGGCCTGTTCGCCAGCGGGCAGGTCGAGGTGCGCGGCAGCGGCCTGCGGCGGGGCCAGCGGGTGGTGGTGCCGGCATGAGGACCAACCGCGCAACCGTCGCCGCCTCGGCGACGGACCAGGCGGCCGGGCCGGTGCTGGAGCTCCGCGGCGTCCGCAAGGTCTATCCGGGCCCGCTCGAGGTGCTGCACGGCATCGACCTGACCATCGAGCAGGGCGAGCTGGTCGCGATCCTGGGCCCGTCGGGCTCTGGCAAGTCGACCCTGCTGCACCTGATGGGCACCCTCGACCGGCCGTCGTCCGGCACCGTCGAGGTCGACGGCCACGACGTCGCCGGCATGAGCGACCGCGCGCTGTCGGCGCTGCGGGTGCGGCGGATCGGCTTCGTGTTCCAGCAGTTCTTCCTGCTGGATGGGATGAGCGCGCTGGAGAACGTCGCCGGTGGCCTGCTCTACGCCGGCGTGCCGGCGGCCCGCCGCCGGGAGCTGGCAGCCGCGACGCTCACCCGGGTCGGCCTCGGCCACCGCCTCAAGCACCATCCGGCGGCCATGTCCGGCGGGGAGCGCCAGCGGGTCGCGATCGCCAGGGCCCTCGTCGCGCACCCGGCGATCATGTTCGCCGACGAGCCGACCGGCAACCTCGACTCCTCGGCCGGCCTGGAGATCCTCCGGCTCCTCGAGGAACTGCACGCCGATGGCACCACCATCGTCGTGATCACCCACAACCAGGAGGTGGCCGCGGCCATGCGGCGCCAGATCGAAGTGCTCGACGGCCGCATCCGCTACGACTCCGGGAGGGCGGCATGACCGCGACGCTGCAACCCCAGCGGCCGCGGTCCGGCCGCGACGCGCCGAGGCAGGGGCAGGCGCTGGCGCCGAGCCGCCTGCTGCCCGGCGACCTGCTGCGGGTCGGCTCGATCGGGCTGCGCACGCGCCGGCTGCGGGCCGCGCTGTCGGCGCTCGGCATCGCCATCGGCATCGCGGCGATCGTCGGCGTGCTCGGCATCTCCGAGTCGAGCAGCGCCGACCTGCTGGCGCAGCTCGACGCCCTCGGCACCAATCTGTTGTCGGTGCAGCCGGGCCAGACCCTCGGCGGCGCCAACGCCAAGCTCCCCGAGGGGTCCGAGGGGCTGGTCAGCCGGATCGGCCCGGTCCAGGCGGTGTCGTCGGTGGCCAGCGTGTCGGCGACGGTGCTCCGCAACGACCGGGTGGACCCCAACGCCACCGGGGGCATCAGCGTCAAGGCGGCCAGGCCCAACCTGCTCGACGTGCTGCGCGGCAGCGTCGCCCAAGGGCAGTTCCTCACCGCCGCCAGCGAGCGCTACCCCGTGGTCGTGCTCGGCTCGGTGGCGGCGCAGCGGCTCGGCATCATCACCCTGCGGCCGGGGATCGCCGTGTACCTCGGCGGCAAGTGGTTCACGGTGGCCGGGATCCTCGACAGCATGCCGCTGGCGCCCGACATCGACCGCTCGGCGCTGATCGGCTACCCCGAGGCGAAGGCGGCGTTCCCGCCGTCGGGCTACCACTCCGACAACGTCGTCGCGCCCACGACCGTCTATGCCCGCACCGATCCCGACCAGGTCCAGGCGGTCCACGACGTGCTCGCCGCCACCGCCGACCCCCAGCACCCCGAGGAGGTGCAGGTCAGCCAGCCCTCCAACGCGCTGACCGCCCGCGCGGCGGCCAAGAGCGCCTTCAACTCGCTGTTCCTCGGCCTGGGCGGCGTCGCGCTGCTGGTCGGCGGAGTCGGCATCGCCAACGTCATGGTCATCTCGGTGCTGGAGCGCCGCTCCGAGATCGGCCTGCGGCGCGCGCTCGGCGCCACCAAGGGGCACGTGCGCACCCAGTTCCTGGCCGAGTCGCTGCTGCTCGCCCTGATCGGCGGCAGCGGCGGGGTGGCGATCGGCGCGGCGGCGACCGCCGCCTACGCCACCACCCGGAGCTGGCAGATCGTGATCCCCCCGAGCGCGGTCGCGGCCGGCCTGGGCGCCGCCGTGCTCATCGGCGCGGTCGCGGGGCTGTACCCGGCCGTCCGGGCCGCCCGTCTGGCACCGACCGAGGCCCTGCGCTCAGTCTGAGCGCTGGGCCGCATGCCGGGGAGGAGGCCGCCGCCTCCTCCCCCAACCCTGTCACGAGGGTCGACTACAGGGCCGTGCGGGGGCGGTCGGCGCGGGTCGCGTTCCAGGCGGGCAGCCAAGCGACCTCCGCCGACAGCCCCGCGCTGGCCGCCACCAGGTCGCTGATCAGCGCCTCCCGGCGGGCCGGGTCAACTCGGCAGGTGGGGACGCACAGGGTCATCGCGGCCAGCACCGCCCCGGCGTCGTTGCGGACCGGGGCGGAGACGCTGTAGAGGCCCTCGGCGGTCTCGCCGTGGCTCTCGGCGTAGCCCTGGCGACGCACCTGGGCGAGGATCTCCTGCAACTCGCCGACGTCGCGCAGCCGCCGCCCGGTGGGGGTGACCAGCAGCCGGCCGCCGTAATCGGCCTCGATCACCGCGGGGGAGCGCTCGGCGAGGACCACCTGGCCGCTGGCGGCGGCGAACGCCGGGGTGCGGTTGCCGACAGTGGTGACCAGCCGAACCGGGTGGGAGGTCTCCTCCAGGGCGATGAACATCGAGTCGTCGCCGTCGAGCACCGCCAGGCAGACCGTCTCGTTGTGGGCGGTGAGCAGCCGCGCGGCGATCCCCCGGAAGCCGGTGACCACCGGCAGCTCCCCCGACCGCGCACCGATCCCGATGGCGCGGGCGCCCAGGTCGAAGCGCCCCTCCCGGTCACGCACCACCCAGCCCCGCTCCACCAGCACCGCGCAGATCCGATGCAGGGTGCTCTTGGCCAGACGCAGCTCGGCGGCCAGCTCCGAGAGGCCGAGCGGCGCGTGTGCCACCAGCAGCTCCAGCACACTGAGAGCCGCGTGGACCCCGGGCGACCCGGAGCGTCCGGCCTCCACCCCCGGCCGCGGGGCCGGCCCAGCCGCCCGGGCGGGGGGCGGCTGGCGCTCGCGCACCCGCCTGATCGAAGTTGACGCTGAGGTACTGGACATCCTGGTGCTCCTCAAGCCCGAGCCGCCCATCCTCGCGGCCGCCGCCGGACTGTTTGATCCCGCCGAAGGGGGGCCTGAACCCGGGCTGCCGCGACGCTATGTTCCATCGGTGGACCAGGCTCCTTTCAGCTGAACGCATGGTCAGCCCGGCGAAAGGGCCTGTCAAGGCCACAACCAGCCGGATATGGATACTTGACAGCACAGGACGTACATGCAAAAAGTTTCCGAGTATCCATTGGCAGAACGCATATCCGCAGAAGGTTCGCAAAGCAGGTTCGCGGCCGTGAGCTCCGGGATTCCGGGGGTGGGACATGGACGGGTTGCAGCGCCGTTTCGACGAGGTTCGGGCCGACCGGACCGAGCTGGAGAACCACCTGATCGACGAACTGGCCGCGGGCCGGCTGACGCGGCGTGACTTCGTCCGCCGCGGCACCGTCCTCGGGATGTCCGCGGCGGTGCTGAGCTTCGTCGCCGCGGCCTGCGGGAAGTCCACGACCAACACCAATACGGGCGGCAGCACCGGGTCGGTCAAGAAGGGCGGCGCGATGACCGTGGGGATCATCGCCCCCTCCGGCGCGATCAACCCCCTGACCGTCGCCGACGAGGGCGGCCTGGCCGTGCTCGGCCAGGCCGGCGAGTACCTCACCTGGTCGGACAAGGACCTGAAGCTCAGCGGCGTGCTGGCCGAGTCATGGTCGCCCAACGCCGACGCCTCGGTGTGGACCTTCAAGCTGCGCCAGAACGTCACCTTCAACGACGGCACCTCGATGAAGGCCGCCGACGTGGTCAAGACCTTCCAGGCCCACTCCGACCCCAACGGCAAGTCGAACGCGCTGTCCGCGTTCTCCGGGGTGCTGAGCCCCCACGGCGTCCAGGCGGTCGACGACCACACCGTCGCCTTCCACCTCGACGCCCCCAACGGGAACTTCCCGTACCTGGTCAGCTCCGACAACTACAACACCATCGTCCTGCCGGCCAGCTACGACTACGCCGGCAAGTACGAGCAGAAGTTCGCCGGCACCGGCCCGTGGAAGATGACCAGCTTCAAGACCGGCTCCGAGGTCGCCTACGAGAAGAACCCGAGCTACTGGCAGGCCTCGGCCGGGTTCCCGGTGCTCAACAACCTCACCCTCAAGTTCTACGACACCGAGCAGCCGCGGATCCTGGCGCTGCAGTCCAAGAGCCTCGACGTGGTCAGCCAGTTCTCCGCCTCCACCGGCCAGCAGCTGCTCAGCAACCCCTCCATCAAGGTGCTGGCGCTGCGCTCGTCCGCGCACCGGCAGGTGCACATGCGCACCGACAAGGAGCCCTTCACCGACAAGCTGGTCCGGCAGGCGATCGCCCTGCTGATCGACCGCCCCGGCCTCGTCAACGGGCTCTTCAACGGCAAGGCCGAAGCCGGCAACGACTCGCCGTTCGCCGCGGTGTTCCCCTCCACCGACACCTCGGTGCCGCAGCGCACCCAGAACGTCGACCAGGCCAAGCAGCTCCTCGCCGCCGCCGGCAAGTCAGGCGGCTTCACCGTGACGCTGGCGACCTGGAACGGCTACGAGATCCCCCTGCTGGCGCAGGCGATCAAGGCGGCGGTCAAGCAGGTCGGCGGCACCATCAACTTGAGCATCACCCCGCCGGGGACCTACTACGGCGACGCGGTGTTCGGCAAGTCGCCCTGGCTCGACTCGACCATGGGGATCACCGACTACGGCCACCGCGGCGTCCCGAACGTGTTCCTCGGTGCCCCGCTCACTTCCAAGGGGACCTGGAACTCTGCCCACTTCCACAACGCCCAGTACGACGGGCTGGTCAAGCAGTACGTGGCCGCGGTCGACCTGAGCTCGCAGCGCGCCGTCGCCAAGCAGATCGAGACCCTGCTGCTGGACGAGACCCCGATCATTTTCCCGTACTTCTACTCGCACCTGACCGCCACCCAATCCAACATCGCCAACGTGGAGCCCACCGCCATGGGGCACATCCGCATGCTCCAGGCAGGGTTCACGTCGTAGCGGGGGCGGGCGGGGCATCGTGGCCCGGTTCCTGCTACGCCGCTTCGGCCTGGCGCTGCTGACGCTGTGGCTGCTCGCCACCATCGTCTTCCTCGGCGCGCACGTGCTCCCGGGTGACGTCGGCCGCCGCATCCTCGGCCCGTTCGCCGCGCCGGGGGCGGTCAAGGCGCTGAACCACGAACTCGGCACCGACCAGCCGATCCCGCTGCAGTACTGGCACTGGCTGTCGAGCGCGGCGCGGGGGCGGCTCGGCGAGTCGCTCTCGTTCCGGGTGCCGGTGTCGTCGCTGCTCGGGCCGGCGCTGCTCAACTCGCTGAAGCTCGCGCTGGTGGCGTTCGTGCTGGTGGTGCCGCTGGGCGTCCTCGGCGGGGTGGTGGCGGGGCTCGCCGACGGCCGCCCGCTCGACCGGCTGGTGACCGTGGGTGGCCTGTCGGCCACGGTGGTCCCCGAGTTCGTCTGGAGCATCGTGGTGATCCTGGTGTTCGCGGTGAAGCTGCGGCTGCTGCCGGTCACCGCCCAGGCGCCGCTCGGCAGCGGGCCGCTCACCCAGTTCCACTACCTGATCCTGCCCGCGTTCCCACTGGTGTTCGTGCTGTTCGGCTACATCGCCCGGATCACCCGCGCGGGCATGATCGAGGCCCTCGAAGCCGACTACACCCGCACCGCGGTGCTCAAGGGCATCTCACGACGGGCGGTGATCGCCCGCCACGTGCTCCGCAACGGCCTGCTCCCGACGATCGCGGTGGTGGCCACCCAGACCGGCTACCTGATCGGCGGGCTGGTGGTGATCGAGCTGATCTTCAACTACCAGGGCATCGGCCAGCTGGTCTACCTCTCCGCCCAGAAGAAGGACTTCCCCCTGCTGCAGGGCACCGTCCTGGTCATCGGCATCGTCTACCTGACGGTGACCCTGCTGGCCGACATCACCTACTCGCTGCTCAACCCACGGATCCGCTACGGAAGCGCGGAGTGAACGTGAGCCAGCGATGAGACACCCTTTGTCAACCACGGGTTCAGGCGGCGCGGCCGAGGGCGCGGTTGCGGTTGGCGACGTGGATGGCCTCGTCGTACAGCTCGCCCTTGCGCAGGCAGTGCCACAGGACTTCCAGCCAGCGGTTGCCGAGCGC
>DASWDC010000089.1:0-8976 GCA_036395655.1 Actinomycetota bacterium
GAGCAGCAGGGTGGAGGGGGTGCCTCCAGCCACTTGGCGAGCACGACCTTCTGCTGGTTGCCCCCGGAGAGCAGGCCGGCCTCCCGGTCGACGCTGGAGGTCCTGACGCCGAGCTGGGTGATGCGATCCCAGGCGCGCCTGCGGAGCCGCTGGGGGCGCAGGACGAGGCCATCGCCGAGCTGGGCGACCGCACGGACCTGGGCGACGTTGTGCCAGATGGGCTTGTCGAGCATGAGCCCGGCCCTGCGGTCGCCGGAGACCACCGCGATGCCGTGGCGCACGGCCTGGCGGAGGCTCCGGGGTGGCCGCCGGGGGCGCTGGTCGCCGCCGTCGCGGCCACCGTCGCGGCCACCGTCCGGGGCCCGGCCACGGGGCAGCCGGATGGTCCCCTGGGAGGCGGCCAGCTGGCCGGCGACGACCTCCAGCAGGGCGTGGTGCCCGGCACCCGCCAGGCCGGCGAGACCCACGATCTCGCCGACGTGGGCGGTGAGGCTGACGCCGTCGAGCACCTCCGGGACGGTCAGGTCCTGGCAGACGAGGGCGTCGGCGGTCGTGCCCTGGCCGGGGCCACCGCCCGCGGCCGCGGGCTCGGCTTCGGCCTTGGGGACGCTGCCGTTGTTGCTCCGGCCGACGCGGTGGCGGACCAGCGCCGCGGTGCGCTCCTCGGCGGCGACCAGCTTGTCGCCGAGCATGCTGTGCACGATGTCGTCGATCGTCAGACTGCGGCGCTGCGCGGCGGCCATCACCACCTGGCCGTCGCGCAGCACGGTGACCACGTCGCTGAGCTGCATCGACTCTTCGAGGATGTGGGAGACGAACACCACCGCCACCTGGCGCTGGCGCAGCACCTCGATGACGCCGAGCAGCCGCCGCACGCCGCTGTCGTCCAGCGCCGAGGTGGGCTCGTCGAGGATCAGGACGCGCGGCCGGGCGAGCAGCGCCTTGCCGACCTCGACGAGCTGGCGCTGCGCCAGGCTCAGGTCGCTGACGGGCGTGCGCGGCGACACGTCGAGGCCGAGCTCGGCGAGCACCGGCTCGGCCTCCGCGGTCATGCGGCGGCGGTCGAACAGCACGCCGCGGAGCAGCTCCCGCTTGGTGAAGAGGTTCGCCAGCACGTCGAGGTCGGGGAAGAGGTTCAGCTCCTGGGAGACCACCGCGACGCCGTTGCGTGCCGCGTCGGCGGTGTCGGAGAAGCGCACCGGCTTGCCGTCCAGGGCGACCACGCCGGCGTCGGGCCGCACCGCGCCGGTGAGGATCTTGACCAGGGTGGACTTGCCGGCGCCGTTCTCCCCCAGCAGGGCGTGAACGGTGCCAGGGGCGACGGCGAAGTCGCAGCCCCGCAGGGCGACGACCCCGCCGTAGGCTTTGACGACCCCGGTGGCCTCGAGCACGTTCACGCCCACTGCGCTCCCTCCGGTGGGGTGCTTCGATTCGCCGCTCAGTTGGCGGCGGACAGCGGCTGGATCGGCTTGGAGGTGAGCTGCTCGCTGACGACCTTCTGGAACCACGCCTTGCGGCTGTCCGCAGTCTGCTGGCGGGCGATGATGTCGTCGATATTGGACTTGTCGACGATCAGGTTGCCCGAGTTCCACCAGCCTTCGGGGATCGCCGTGCAGTTGCGCTTGGACTGGATGAGCATGCGCATCGCGATGTAGCCCTTCATCCAGTGCTCCGGCGAGGACAGCGCGAAGATCTGCCCCTTCTTGACGGCGGTGAGGGCCTGCGGCGGCAGGTCCGCCGAGCCGGCGAGGAAGTGCTTCCCGGTCTGCTGCTCGATCAGCGGCAGCGACACGCCGTCCTGGCCGCCCACGCCGACGAACGCGGTCGCGTTCGGGTGCGCCTGCACGACCGCCTTCCAGGCGTTGTAGTTGTCGGTCGCCTCGGCCTTGGTGTCGAACGGGCCGCTGATCTTCATGTTCGGCAGCTTCTGCTTGACCACGCTGGTGAACCCGGCCATGCGCTGCTGCAGCAGCGGCAGCGTCGGGATGTCGAGGCCTTCCACGACCTCGCCGTTCGGGTTGGGGTTGGCCTTGACGAAGGCCTCGCCGAGCGCCACGCCGAGCGCGGTGTTCGAGTTGGCGACCGCGGTCTTGACGTCAGCGCCCTTCGGCGCGAGCGCGTCCACGGCGACGATCGGGACGTTCGCGCTCAGCGCGCTCTGCAGCGGCCGCACGAACAGGTTGGGGAAGGTGGTCATGTAGGCCACGCCGTCGGTGGCGCTGCGGGCCGCCGACTGGAAGAGGGTGACCTCCTTGGGCCCGTCGATGCCGGTGGGCGCCGTCTCCGTCAGCTTGACGTTGCCGTCCTCGTCGGCGGCTGCCTTGGCGCCGAGCGCCATCTCCTGGAAGGGGTTGTCAGTGGTGGAGGCGTAGACGAACGCCAGGTTGAGCTTCTTGCTGGCGGTGGCGCAGGAGCCTCCGCCGCCCCCGCCACCACTGGCATTGTTCGACTTCGAGCTGCAAGCGGTGGCGGCGAACAGCAGGGCGGCCACGACGGCCACCGCCGGCATGCGCCAGAGGCCGAGCCGATCACCCACGATGGACGACTTCATGCCTGTCTCCTTGCCTTGGACGGAAGAGGGCTCCCGATCACCTGTCACATACGTGCCGATCACATACGACCTCACAAACCGGCCCCGGCACCCTTCCTTGCCTGGCGGCGGCTGCGGACGAAGCTGTCGACGCCGACCGCGAGCAGGATCACCAGGCCCGTGGCGAACGCGCTCCAGTTGGCCGGGATGCTGAAGTAGGACAACCCGCTCGCGACCACGTTGAGCAGGATCGCGCCGAACGCGGCCCCGAGGATCGTCGCGCTGCCCCCTCGTAGGGGGGTCCCGCCGATCACCGCCGCGGCGATGGCCTGGAGTTCGAAGCCCGAGCCGATGTTGGGGTCGCCGGAGGTGAAGAACGCCAGCCCGAGGACGCCCGCGATGCCTGCCAGCACGCCGGTCAGGATGAGGACCTGGGTGCGCACGCGGGTGACGGAGATGCCGGAGAACGCCGCGGCCTCTGGGTTGGAGCCGATGGCGAGCACCCGGTAGCCGAACGGTGTCTGGTGCAGCGCCAAGCCGACCAGCAGCGCGACCAGCGCCAGGACGATCACGGCCATCGGGACGCCGCCGACCTTGCCTCCGAGCACGGTGAAGAACGACTTCTCGACCGGCAGGTTGACGACCTGGTCGCCGGCCGTGATGCCGAACGTCAGGCCGCGGTAGACCGACAGCGTCGCCAGGGTCGCCACGATCGTCGGGATCCGGATCCAGGCGACGATCGTGGCGTTGACCGCGCCGAGGACGCCGCCGAGGCCGATCCCCGCCAGCGCGGCCAGCCAGGGATTCATGCCAGAGCGGATCAGCAGCCCCACGGCGATGAGGCAGAGGCCGAACATCGATCCCACCGACAGGTCGATCTCGCGCATCGCGATGAGGTAGGCCATGCCGCCGGCGAGCAGCCCGACGTAGGTCGAACCCTGCAGGATGTCGAACATCTGGCTGGCCTGCAGGAAGTTGGGCCGCAGCGCGCCGATGAGGAGCACCAGCAGCACCGTGGCCGCCACGACGCTCGCCGAGGGCGCCCGCACCACCCTGCCGATCCCCTCTCGGAGGCGCCTGCCCACCGGCGGCGGCGGCGCCTCGGGTTCGGGAGACGCCGCGGTGACGACCTGGCCCTCTCTGGCCGTGCCATCAGTCGCCACGAATGCGCTCACTCCTTTCTTGAACCGCCGCTTCTTGAAGAGCCGCTGCGCTGGTGTGGGTGAAGGCTCTTCTGGCGCGCTCGCGGTCACAACAGGTCTGTTTCAGTGAATGAAATCGCTGTGCCGCGGGTGCGGGGGGCCGCGTGCCTGCAGCCGTTTGCACAGGTTGTGACGTGGCGAGATGATCAACCGATGGAAGAGCGGCGAGCGGTGGGGAGGCCCTTCCGGGCCGTATACGATGACGCCTCCAGATCGGTCCTCGCCCGGGGGCTGCGGCTGCTGGACGCCTTCGGCAGCGGCGACACCACGCTGACCCTCACCGAGCTGGCCGAGCGCACCGGCCTGCCGAAGCCGACCGCCTACCGGCTGCTCAGCCAGCTGGTCGCCTGGGGCGGCCTGGAGCGCGATGGCTGCGCCTACCGCATCGGCATGAAGCTCTTCGTGCTCGGCCAGCGGGTCCCCCTGCAGCGCCGCCTGCGCGACGCCGCGCTGCCCTACCTTGAGGACCTCTACGAGGCCACCCACGAGAACATCCACCTGTCCGTGCTCGACGGCGCCGGCACGCTGTTCCTGGAGAAGGTGAGCGGGCGCGACTCGATGCCGATCGGCTCCCGGGTCGGGGTGCGCATGCCGGCCTACTGCACCGCGACCGGCAAGGTGCTGCTGGCGTTCGGCCCGGCAGAGCAGCTCCACCGCGTGGTGGACGCCGGGCTGGTGCGCCACACGCCGAGGACGATCGTGCTGCCCGACCTGCTGCGCCTGGATCTCGCCAGGACGCTGGAGCGGGGCTACGGCATCAACCGGGAGGAGGCGGAGGTTGGTGTCTCGGCGGTGGCGGCTCCGGTGTTCGACCACCACCAGCGGGTGATCGCGGCCATCTCGATCACCGGCTACGCCCACCGCCTCGACCACGAACGCCTCGCCCCCGCGGTGGTCACGGCGGCCCGGTCCCTGTCCCGCGAGCTGTCCCGCGAGGCCGTCAACGAGGCGTCGCTCCGGTTCACCCCGCTGCCTCCCGCACCGGCGCCCCAGCCGCTCGCGCCGTCCGACCACCGGCTCACCGCGTCCTGACGCTCGCAACCGCACGGTCGGCTCCCAGAGCATCGCGTTATCAGTTATAACCATCCGGTCTGATGGCAGATATGATCTCAGATATGAGGTGGCTATGGCCTACGTCATCGGGATCGACACCGGCGGGACCTTCACCGACGCCTTCGCCGCCGATCAGGACGGGCGCATCGCCTCGGCGAAGGTGCCGTCGACGCCGCCGGACTTCGCCCGGGGCTTCCTCGCCGTCATCGACGAGCTGGCGGCCACCCTCGGGATCAGCACCGGCGCGTTGCTGGCGGAGACCGCCTACCTCACCCACGGCACCACCTCGACGCTGAACGCCCTGCTCACCGGGGAGGTGGCCAGCGTCGGCCTGATCACCACCCAGGGGCACGCCGACTCCGTCGCGATCATGAACGTCGAGGGCCGCTACGCCGGCCTCGGCCCCGACGAGGTCCAGAACATGCCCCGCACCAGCAAGCCGCCCCCGCTGGTGCCGCGCCGGCGGATCCGGGAGGTCCACGAACGGGTGGACTACAAGGGCGAAGTGGTGGTCCCACTCGACGAGGCCGGGGCCCGAGACGCGGTCGCCGCCCTGCTCGCCGACGGGGTGGACGCGATCGCCGTGTCGCTCTTGTGGTCGTTCCGCAATCCGGTGCACGAGCTGCGCGTCCGCGAGCTGGTCCGCGAGGCCGCCCCGGACCTGTACGTGGCGCTGTCCAGCGAGGTCAGCCCCCGCATCCGCGAATACGCGCGCACTGCCACCACGATGTGGTCGGCTGCGGCCACATGGCCGAGGCGCTCGGCCAGCGAAACATCATCTCGACCGACATGGGCGGCACCACGTTCCTGGTCGGCCTGGTGCGGGAGCGGCGCGGCCCGGCCCCGCCTGCTACGGCGGAGGCGGCGACGAGCCGACCGTCACCGACGTCGACGTGGTCCTCGGGATCATCAACCCCGAGCACTTCCTCGGCGGGCGCAAGCGCCTGGACCCGGAGCTGGCCGCCGAGGCGATCCGACGCCGGGTCGCCGAGCCGCTGGGGCTGCCGGTCGGCGACGCGGCCGCCGCGATCTACGCGATCCAGAACGGCCAGACCGCCGACCTGGTCCGCAAGGTGGTGGTCAACAGCGGCCAGGACCCGCGCGACTTCGTCCTCTACTCCTACGGCTCCTACGGCGGCGCCGGGCCGGTGCACTGCGCCAGCTACGCGGCGGACCTCGGCGTCCCCGAGGTGATCGTGCCGCTGGGCGCGACCGCGGCGGTGTTCTCGGCCTACGGGCTGACCGCATCGGATATCGTCCTCACCGCTGAGCTGTCGCAGCCGGCCAACTTCCCGGTGCCGCCCGACGAGATCAGCGAGGTCTTCCGCGGCCTGGAGAAGGACCTGCGGGCACGCCTGGCCGAACAGCAGCTCGACTTCGCCGCCGTGGCCTACGAGCGCGAGGCGGACCTGCGCTACACCATGCAGCTGGCAGAGGTCCCGACCCCGGTCCCGCCCGGCTCCACCTCCGCCGGCCTCCCATGGACGGCATCGCCTCGCTCGCTTGCATGCTCGGCCGGCGGGCTGGCCGAGGCGGACGTCGCCGAGATCGGCCGGCAGTTCGAGATCAGCTACGAAGCCCTCTACGGCAAGGGATCGGGGTTCAGCGACGCCGGCCTGCAGGTGATCACCTACCGCCTGCGCGCCACCGGGCAGCTCCCCACCCGCCCGCGACTGCCGCGGCTCGCGGCGGCGAGCACCGACCGGCCCGCCCCGACCGGCACCCGGCAGGTGTTCCTGGACGTCCGCCACGGCTGGCGGACGACTTCGATCTACGACTACCGCGACCTGGCCGCCGGCCACCGGATCGAGGGACCGGCGGTGGTCGAGGCCCCCACGACCACGGTGGCGCTGCCGGAGGGCTGCTCGGCCCGGGTGGACACGCTCGGCAACCTGGTCCTCCAACTCGCCTGATGACTGACGACATGGCGCGACCCTGAACGCCTGAAGGAAGGTGTGGCACAGATGCCGGTGATCCCCGTCGCGGGGTCGGAGAAGTTCGACTGCCAGCCGCGGCCCTCCGACGAGCTGCGCGAGCTGCTCGCCTCCTCCGGGAGCGGCTTGTCGCTGCACACCGTCGACGCCGACGCCGTCGAAGCGCTGGACCCGCTCACCTACGAGGTGGTGCGGCACCGCCTGGTGGCGATCACCGGGGAGATGGGCGCGGCGCTCAAGCGCATGTCGGGCTCGGTGGTGGTCACTGACTGCAACGACTTCGGCGCCGCCATCCTCGACGAGGGCGGCGACATGGTCCAGGTCGGCCTCTACAACATGCAGCTGGCCGCCTCGCTGGACATGGCGGTCAAGTGGACCCTGGAGCACCGCTCGCGGAACCCCGGGATCCGGCCAGGGGACATGTTCCTGTGCAACGATCCCTGGGTCGGCGGCGGCCTCCACCAGAACGACGTCAGCGTGCTGGCCCCGCTGTTCCACGATGGCGAGCTGTTCGCCTGGACCGGGGCGGTGGCACATCAGGTCGACCTCGGCGGGGTCTCACCGGGGAGCTGGTCGGTTGGGGGGCTGGACGTGTTCTGGGAGTCGACCCCGGTCCCGCCGGTCAGGATCGTGGAGGATGGCGTGCTGCGCCAGGACGTCGAGGACGTCTACCTGCGCCGCTCGCGGGTGCCGAAGCTGATCGCGCTGGACCTCCGCGCCAAGATCGGCGCCAACTCGGTGGCGCAGGACCGCCTCAGGAGGCTGATCGAGAAGTACGGGCCGGACACGGTCAAGGCTGTGATGAAGCGGCTGATGGACGACGCGGAGACGCGCCTGCGCGCCAAGCTGCGTTCGCTGCCGGACGGCACCTGGAGCGCCGTCGGCCACCAGGACGCCGCGCGCGGGCGACCGCGGCCTCTACAAGGTCGTCGTGACGATGACCAAGCAGGGCGACACCCTGCGGTTCGACTGCACCGGCACCGACCCGCAGGCCGACGGCTTCATCAACTGCACCCTGGCCGGGCTGCGCGGCGGGATCATCCCGATCGTGCTGACGATGCTCTGCGGCGACATCCCCTGGGCGCCGGGAGGGGTCTTCCGCTGCATCGAGGTGATCAGCGAGCCGGGCACCCTCAACCACTGCACCTTCCCGGCCGGCATCGGCAAGGCGTCGGTGGCCTCGGCGTGGGCGACCCAGAACGCGGTCTCGGAGTGCGTGGCGGCGATGCTGGCCACCAGCGCCGAGCACGACACCTCTCTGATGGCGGTCTGCTGCGGGACCTGGGACCTGGCGCTGATCGCCGGGATCGACCAGCGCGGCGCCAGCTTCGTCACGCTGCTCTGCGACCCGATGGCCGGCGGCCTCGGCGCCCGGGTGGACCGCGACGGCGTCGACACCGGCGGGGTCAACAACATCCCGATGGGCCGCTGCGCCGACGTGGAGATCAACGAGTTCAGCTTCCCGATCCTCTATCTGTGGCGGCGCGAGGAACCCGACTCCGGCGGGCCCGGCCGCTTCCGGGGCGGGCTCGGCGGGTCGAGCTGCTTCGTCCCGCACGACTCGCCGACCGGCGGGGTCCACCTGGTGGTGTCGGCGCCGGGCAAGGCGATCCCGCAGGCTCCGGGGATCAGCGGCGGCTATCCCGCCAACACCCAGTACGACGTGCTGGTCCGCGACGCCGGCGTGCGCGAGCGGCTCGCCGCCGGGCACATTCCCGCCGCCCTCGACGAGCTGGGCGGCCAGGCGCAGGTGGTGCCGCCGCACCTGGAGACCGACATGGCCGCCGGCGACGTCTACTTCACCCACTGGCAGGGAGGCGGCGGCTACGGCGACCCGCTGCTGCGCGACCCGGCGCTGGTCGCCGCCGACGTCCGCGACCGCAAGGTGTCGCCGTTCGCGGCGGATCTCGTCTACGGCGTGGCCCTGCGCCCGGACGGGACCGCCGACGCCGAGGCCACCGCGGCCCACCGGTCCCGGCTGCGCCGCGAACGCGCCGGCCTCGCCGCCGATCGTGAGGAGTCCGAGGCCGACGGCGAAGCCGAGTCCGAGGCCGATGGCGAGGAGGCCGAGCGCCTGAAGATCGACGACAACGTGGTGGTCGCCGCCGACGGGACCACCGCCTGCGCGCACTGCTCGGCGACGCTCGGGACCGCCGCGCGGGAGCCGCTGGAGCGGGCCCTGCGCCGCGAGCGGCCCGCCACCGACGCCGGACCGGGCGTCCACGCCGACCCGGCCCTGTTCACCGACCGTCCGGTG
>DASWDC010000090.1:0-14971 GCA_036395655.1 Actinomycetota bacterium
GACCGTCGGCGAGCCCATCGAGCCGGATGTGTGGCGCTGGTACCACGACGTCGTCGGCAAGGGCGAGGCCGTGATCGTCGACACCTGGTGGCAGACCGAGAACGGCGGCTTCCTCGGCAGCACCCTGCCGGCCCTGCTGCCAATGAAGCCCGGCAGTTGCGGCCCCGGGGTCCTCGGCGTCTACCCGGTGATCTACGACGAGGAAGGCAACGAGGTCGAAGCCGGCAGCGGCCGGGCCGGCAACATCTGCATCCGCAACCCCTGGCCCGGCATCTTCCAGACCATCTGGGGGCAGCCCGAGCGGTTCGTGTCGACCTACTACGAGAAGTACAACCGCGACAAGGACAGCAAGGACTGGCGCGACTGGCCGTACTTCGCCGGCGACGGCGCGGTCAAGGCGGCCGACGGCTACTTCCGCATCCTCGGCCGGGTCGACGACGTGATCAACGTCGCCGGCCACCGCCTCGGCACCAAGGAGCTGGAGTCGGCCAGCATCACCGTCAACGAGGTCGCCGAGGCCGCCGCGGTCCCGGTGATCGACGACCTCCGCGGCCGCGCGGTGGAGATGTACATCGCCCTCAAGCCCGGCGTGCAGGCGAGCAACGACGTCGCCGGCAAGGTCACCAAGGCGATCGAGACCGAAATCGGCAAGATCGCCCGGCCGAAGAACGTCTGGATCGTGCCGGACATGCCCAAGACCCGCTCCGGCAAGATCATGCGCCGGGTGATCGCCTCGATCTCCAACTTCGCCGACGTCGGCGACATCACCACCCTCGCCAACCCCGAGATCGTCGACAGCATCCGCCACCAGGTCCAGAGCGAGAAGGTCTCCCGGGGCGAGACCCCCCGCGAGCTGACCCCGCAGGAACTGGAGGAGATCAAACGCTTCGGCCAGTCCGAATAATCGATAATCGGCGAACCAGTCACAAAGGGGGCCGCGTTCGTGGGCGCGGCTTCCTTTGTTCCCGTTGCTACAGGAGGTTCGCGTCGACGAGCGCGTCACCAAGGAGGGTGCGGTAGTAGATGACGGACGGCCCGTCGCGGATGCAGGTGATCAGCCCCGCGTCGCGCATCGCGGACAGGTGATGGGCGACGGTGCCGAGGCTGAGACGATGGAGACGGGCGAGCTGCGTGGTCGTGGTCGGCTGGTCGAGTCCGCACAGCAGGCGGGCGCGGGTGTGGCCGATCAGCTTGCCCAACGGGTCGCTGGCCGGCTGGGACCGCTGGGACGGCTGGAAGAGGGTGGCCCGCCCCAGCGCGGGGTAGCGGATCTCGCGCTGCCAGCCTGGATCGAGCACGGCCGACATTCCCGCGGCCAGGGTTGGGCCGAAGACGATCCCGCCGCTGCCGGGCTCGCAGTGCTCGACAACCAGGTCTTCCTTGATGTCGGGTCCGTGCAGCGTCTGGGTGCTGCCGCTGGCGCGCCAGGAGAGGCGGCCCATTGGCATGTGCCGCAGCACGCCCGGCCAGCCCTGGCTGAGCAGCCGCCGGGCCCAGTGCTGCTGATCCTGTTGCAGGATGGTGTGGATGACCGGCCAGTCCGGGCGGATCAGCTCGTTCCAGGCGGCCTCCAGGGCGTCGGCCAGGCGGATCGCGATATCGGGTTCTGCCAGCACGGCCCGCACCGGCAGGGGGAGCGGCCGAGCGCTGCCGGACAGGCAGGCCGCGATCTCGGCGCGAGCCAGTGGCAGCGGCGTGGCCCGCACGGCTTCGAGCTGGGATTCGAGCGCGCCGCGGGAGCGGCTGGGCGGTGGAGCGAGGAAGGTCGGCGTATACGTGCTGGCGCTCAGGAGCTCGACCAGGACGCCGACCATCGGCGCGTTGCGGCGCAGGCGCTCGAACTGCGCGCGTTTCGGTTCCAGCCATTGCCTGACAGTGGCGTCGACCCCCGACTCGATGCCCGCCAAGGCCCGGACCGCGACCACGGCCTCATGTATTGGGGAAATGGCAAACCGGCTTGCCGCCAGGTCACCAGGTCCGATCTCCAGCCAGAACATGTTACGAGCGTAATCGAAACGTTGGCGCAGGAACGCCAGAGCGGGCAGAGTCGCTTTCGGCCACGCCGGTCCGGTGGCTCCGTGGGCAGAGCGGTTCAACCAGCCGCACCTCCTGATCTGCCCATCGTCATCGGCGGCGGCAAGCGGCTGTTGCGCCCGACGCCAACAGGTCCACCCCCTCGCGCTTGCCGCCGCCGAGACCTCCAGCAAGTCAGAGGCGCCCGGCGGCGATGATCCGCTTCAGGAAGGTCTGCGTGCGCGGGTGCGCCGGGGCGGTGAAGATCTGCTCCGGATCGCCCTGCTCGCAAATCACCCCGTCGTCCAGGAAGCAGACCCGGCTGGAGACCTCCCTGGAAGCGTCAATGACGGCGGTAGACTCAGCCTCGCGCCCGCGTAGCTCAGTCGGATAGAGCAGCCGCCTCCTAAGCGGCAGGCCGCGCGTTCGAGTCGCGCCGCGGGCACGGAGGTGATCCGTGGGGAAGCTGCTGTATTCGGTCACCATGTCGCTGGACGGGTTCATCGCCGGGCCGGGTGGTGACATGTCGTGGTTGACCGAGCATCTCGGGCCCAATCCGGCGGTCGACGTGCTGATCGGCCAGATCGGCGCCCTGCTGGTCGGGAACCGGACCTTCCGGGGCGACGATCCCCACAAGGGCACGGGCAAGGAGGGCAAGCCGTTTGGCGGGGGGTGGAGCGGGCCGCAGTTCGTGCTCACCCACGACCCGCCTGACACGCCAGTGGAGGGGGTCACCTTCGTCGGGGATCTCGGCAGCGCGATCGCGGCGGCCAAGGCTGCGGCGGGTGATCGCTACGTCAACGTGCTCGGCGCCGACACCGCGCGGCAGTGCCTCGACGCGGGTGCGCTCGACGAGATCCTGGTGCTGATCGCGCCCGTCCTGCTCGGCGACGGCGTCCGTCTGTTCGACCGCCCGGGCGGCGCCAACGTCAAGCTCGAACGCATCAGCCTGACGCAGGCGCCGCAGGCCACGAATCTGTGGTTCCGCGTCGCCCGCTGAGCCGGTGATCCGGCCGCCGGCCGCGGTGATCATTGGTTACCAGTAGTACCAGCGGCGGGTGGTGGCGCCAGGGCGGATCAGCCAGCCGAGGAGCCAGAGCACCAGCAGGATCAGGGCGATCCACAGGAGTGCTTTGACGGCGAAGCCGAATCCGAACAGGATCAGGACGATGAGCAGCGCGATCCAAACCATGTGCCTCCCCTCCTTCCGTTTTGATGTGGTCCGAAGGGTCTCTGCTCGAATATGAGCGTTGGAGTGGCCCGCCAAACCAACCCGCCAAACCAGCCGGTCAGACCAGGGACGGCGCGCTCATCCGGTATGGCGAGCGTGGCCTATGCCTTGACTGACTCGTCCGGATAGAATCGCCGCCTCAGAAGCTGGCAATTTGCTCCAGTGCCGCCAGGGCGCCCTGCTCCCGCGTTCGTGCGACGCCGTGATGCCCGGGACGGGACCATTATGTAGTTTGAGATGAAGAGAGGCGCCATGACCGACGGCGACCCAGTGGCCGACGACCGCTTCCTCGACGAGCTCCTCCAAGCGATCAACGCCGCCAAGGCCGGCGACCAGACGGTCCGCCTGCCGGCACGCCGGGACGGCCTGACCGCGACGGTGGCGCGCGCCTTCAACGAGCTGGTGGAGCGCAACCCCGCCAAGGAGATGGCCCGGGTCATCTCGGCGGTGGCCGAGGGCGACCTCACCCAGAAGATGGCCCTCGACTTCGACGGACGGCCGGTGGAGGGCGAGTTCAAGCGCATCGGCACCGCCCTCAACTCGATGGTCGACCAGCTGCGCGCCTTCTCGGCCGAGGTCACCCGGGTGGCGCGCGAGGTCGGCACCGAAGGCCGCCTCGGCGGCCAGGCGGAGGTCCCCGGCGTGGCGGGGACCTGGAAGGACCTGACCGACTCGGTCAACGGCATGGCATCCAACCTGACCGACCAGGTCCGCAACATCGCCCAGGTCACCACCGCGGTCGCCTCCGGCGACCTGTCCCGCAAGATCACCGTCGAGGCGCGCGGCGAGGTCGCCGAGCTGAAGGACACCATCAACACCATGGTCGACCAGCTCGGGAGCTTCGCCGACGAGGTCACCCGCGTCGCCCGCGAGGTCGGCACCGAAGGCCGCCTCGGCGGCCAGGCCTACGTCAAGGGCGTCTCCGGCACCTGGAAGGACCTCACCGACAACGTCAACCA
Source organism: Actinomycetota bacterium (assembly GCA_036395655.1). Classification (GTDB taxonomy): domain Bacteria; phylum Actinomycetota; class CALGFH01; order CALGFH01; family CALGFH01; genus DASWDC01. The sequence goes on from DASWDC010000090.1 coordinate 4,204, forward strand.
GCTCGCCGCCAACCTGACCGCCCAGGTCCGCAACATCGCCCAGGTCACCACCGCGGTCGCCTCCGGCGACCTGTCCCGCACCATCACCGTCGAGGCCCTTGGCGAGGTCGCCGAGCTGAAGGACACCATCAACACCATGGTCGACCGGCTCTCGGCCTTCGCCGACGAGGTCACCCGCGTCGCCCGCGAGGTCGGCACCGAAGGCAAGCTCGGCGGCCAGGCCTACGTCAAGGGCGTCTCCGGCACCTGGAAGGACCTCACCGACTCGGTCAACTCGATGGCCGACAACCTCACCGACCAGGTCCGCAACATCGCCCAGGTGACCACGGCGGTGGCCTCCGGCGACCTGTCGCAGAAGATCACCGTCGACGTCCGCGGCGAGATCCTGCTGCTGAAGAACACCATCAACACCATGGTCGACCAGCTCGGCTCCTTCGCCGACGAGGTCACCCGCGTCGCCCGCGAGGTCGGCACCGAAGGCAAGCTCGGCGGCCAGGCCGAGGTCGAGGGGGTCTCCGGCACCTGGAAGCGGCTGACCGAGAACGTCAACCAGCTGGCCGCCAACCTCACCACCCAGGTGCGGGCGATCGCCGAGGTGGCCACGGCGGTGACCGAGGGCGACCTGACCAGCACGATCACGGTGGACGCGCCCGGCGAGGTCGGGCAGCTGAAGGACAACATCAACCAGATGATCGCCAACCTGCGCGAGACCACCACGCGCAACGAGGATCAGGACTGGCTCAACTCCAACCTCGCCCGCATCGGCAACATGCTGCAGGGCCACCGTGACCTGCGCACCCTGTCGCGGCTGCTGATGTCGGACCTGACGCCGCTCGTGGGCGCGCAGTACGGGGCCTTCTTCATCGCCGGGGACGGCGACAACGACAAGGACAAGGACAAGGACAGGGACGCCGCCGAGCCGCGCTATAAGCTGCTGGCGAGCTACGGGTTCCGTCACCGCCGCGGCGTCACCACCAGCTTCCGCGCCGGCGAGGGCCTGGTCGGCCAGGTGGTGGTGGACAAGCGGCCGATCGTGGTCGAGGACGCCCCCACCGGCTACATCCGCATCAGCTCCGGCCTGGGCGAGGGCGCGCCGGTGAACATCGTGGTGCTGCCGGTGGTCTTCGAGGAGCGCGTGCTGGCGGTCATCGAGCTGGCCTCGTTCCAGCGCTTCAGCGCGGTGCGGCGGGCCTTCCTGGAGCAGCTGGTCGAGACCGTCGGGGTCGTGCTCAACACGATCCTGGCCACGATGCGCACCGAGGAGCTGCTGAAGCAGTCCCAGAGCCTCGCCGAGGAGCTGCAGCTCCAGCAGGAGGAGCTGCGCAAGCAGCAGGACGAGCTGCAGCACACCAACGACGAGCTGCAGGAGAAGGCGATGCAGCTGGCCCGCCAGAACCGGGCCATCGAGGTCAAGAACGCCGAGATCGAGCTGGCCCGCCGGGAGCTGGAGGAGCGCGCCGAGCAGCTGGCGCTCAGCTCGCGCTACAAGTCGGAGTTCCTCGCCAACATGTCGCACGAGCTGCGCACGCCGCTCAACAGCCTGATGATCCTGGCCAAGCTGCTGGCCGAGAACCAGAGCGGCAACCTGACCGAGAAGCAGGTCGAATTCGCGCAGAGCATGTACGAGGCCGGCAACGACCTGCTCAAGCTGATCTCCGACATCCTCGACCTGTCCAAGGTCGAAGCCGGCAAGATGGACATCAGCATCGCCCCGGTCGACCTGGTCACCCTCGCCAACGACATCGAGCAGATGTTCCGGCCGATCGCCGAGCAGCAGGCGCTCGACTTCGCGGTGGAGGTCGCCCCGGACACCCCGGACCCGGTGGTCACCGACGAGCGCCGCGTCCAGCAGGTGCTGAAGAACCTGCTCTCCAACGCCTTCAAGTTCACCGAGGAGGGCTCGGTGCGGCTGCGGATCGGGCCGCCGCCGGCTGGGACCCGCTTCACCACCCCCGGCCTGCGCGCCGCGCCGGAGGTGATCGCCTTCTCGGTGGTCGATTCTGGCATCGGCATCGCCTCCGACCAGCTGCTGGTGATCTTCGAGGCGTTTCAGCAGGCCGACGGGACCACCAACCGCCGCTACGGCGGCACCGGCCTCGGCCTGTCGATCAGCCGCGAGATCGCCCGCCTGCTCGGCGGCGAGCTGCATGTCGAGAGCGAGCCCGCCCGGGGCAGCGTGTTCACCCTGCTGCTCCCGGCCGTGGCCGAACCACGCGAGGCTGGACCCGAGGACGAGAGCGCCGCCGAACCCGCCGGCGACGCCGCCGCCGACCCCGCTGGTTCTGGCGCGGCTGTCGCGGCGGCCGTGGCGGCGGCGACGCGGCGCGGGGAGGTCGCTGTCGATGGCCCCGCCTCCGTGCCCGGCAGCGACGCGGCCCGGGCGGCGGGGCTGGGCCTGTCGGCCGCGGAGACGATGCTGGCCGGCAAGTGCGTGCTGATCGTGGACGACGACGTGCGCAACGTCTACGCGCTCACCAGCGTGCTGGAGAACCGCGGCATCGAGGTGCTGGTCGCCGAGGACGGCCGCACCGGCATCGAGCTGCTGAAGCGCCGGCCAGCCGTGGACGTGGTGCTGATGGACATCATGATGCCGGTGATGGACGGCTACGAGACCACCCGGGCGATCCGTCAGCTCGACGGGTTCCGGGACCTGCCGATCATCGCGCTGACCGCCAAGGCGATGCGCGGCGACCGCGAGAAGTGCCTGGCAGCCGGCGCTTCCGACTATATTACCAAACCGGTCGATACCGACCAACTCCTCGATATGCTGCGCGTGTGGTTGTATCGATGAGTCGTGGGGAACGCCCCTTGCCGGGAGTGCGACGGGAAGGAGCGGCAGTGGGTGGTTCGGGGGGCACGGTCCCGCGGCCGGAAGGACCACAGGACCGTGCCAAGGCAGCCGCGGGGCCCCCCGATGCGACGGGGGGTTCGGGGGCCAGGGTGCTGTTGGTGGACGACAAACCAGGCAACCTGCTCGCGCTGACCGCTGTCCTCGAACAGCTCGATGTGGACCTGGTCGGGGTCGGGTCCGGGGAGGAGGCGCTGCGGCGGCTGCTCGTCGAGGAGTTCGCCCTGATCGTGCTCGACGTGCAGATGCCGGGGCTGGACGGCTTCGAGACGGCCCGGCTGATCAAGCAGCGCGAGAAGACCCGCTACATCCCGATCATCTTCCTGACCGCGATCAGCGGGGCGCCCGAGCACTACCTGCGTGGCTACGGGCTGGGCGCGGTCGACTACGTCTACAAGCCGTTCGCCCCCGACATCCTGCGTGCCAAGGTCGGCGTCTTCCTGGAGCTGTGGCAGCGCGGCACCCTGATCGAGCGGCAGCGCGCCGAGCTGGAGCGGCGCCTGGCCGAGCTGGACCGGGCCCACGAGACGCTCGCCCGGCAGGCCAACGACCTGGAGCGCTCCAACGCGGCACTGCAGCGCTTCGCCGAAGTGGCCGCGCACGAGCTGCAAGCGCCGCTGCACAACGCCGCCGGCTTCCTCGACCTGCTGCTGGCGCGCCACCGCGACGCCCTGGACGAGGAGGCGACGCTGCTGGCCGAGCGCGCGGCCCGCGGCGTCACTGAGATGCGGGCGCTCACCGGGCGGCTGCTCGACTACGCCAAGGCCGCCACCGACACGCTGGCGACCGAGCAGGTGGCGCTGCCGGAGGTGCTGGAGGCGGCCGAGCGGGACCTGGCCGAACCGCTCGGCGCCGCCGGTGCCGTGGTGCTCGCCGAGCGGCTTCCCACGGTCCCCGGCGACCGGCGCATGCTCATCTGCCTGTTGGTGAACCTGCTCGACAACGCGGTGAAGTTCCGGGGGGAGGCGGCCCCGCTGGTCCGCGTCTCCGCCGAGGCCGCCCCGGGCCTGTGGCGGGTGACCGTGCGTGACAACGGCGTCGGCGTCGACCCCGACGAGCTGCCCCGCCTGTTCACCGTGTTCGCGCGCCTGCACCCGACCGCCGACCGGCCCGGCCACGGCATCGGGCTGGCGACCTGCCGGCGGATCGTCGAGCGCCACGGTGGGGTCATCTGGTGCGAGCCGGTCCCGCCGGAGGAAGGTGGCGGCGCGCTGTTCCGCTTCGTCCTGCCGGCCGGTGCCGAGTGGCCGCCGGCAGGGGACGCGGAGGAGCCGCGCTGATGCCGCGCGTCCTGATCGTGGACGACGACCCGGATTACCGGCTGCTTGTCCGGCTGGCGCTGGCGACCGACCCGCGTTTCGAGGTGGTGGGTGAGGCGGAGGACGGCAACCTGGCGGCCGCCGCGGCGACCCTCTGCGAAGCGGATCTGGCGCTGCTGGACTGCTCCATGCCCGGCGCCGACGCCTTCGACGCGCTGCCCGCGATCCGCCGCGCCCGCCCGAGCTGCCGGGTGGTGCTGCTGAGCGGCCACGCCACCGAGGATCTGCGTGCCGCCGCCTGGTCGAGCGGGGTCCTCGGCTACCTGGGCAAGGACGTGCGGCCGAGCCGGCTCGGGGAGGAGCTGGTGGCGGTGATTGGGATGGTCGACGCGGTCGAGTCGGTGCTCAAGGAGACCTCCACCCAGCTGGCGCACGACCCGCGCAGCCCCCGGGTCGCGCGCGCCTTCGTGCGGCGGACGATGGAGGGCTGGCGCCTGCAGCGTCCGCTCGACACCGCGGTGCTGCTGGTGAGCGAGCTGGTCACCAACGCGGTGCTGCACGCCGGCACCGACGTCCGGGTGATCCTGCAGCTCACCGAGCACACCGCCCGGGTCGAGGTGGCCGACCAGGCCAGCGCGCCCCCGCCGCTGCTGCGGCGCGACCACGACCCAGCCTCCCCCTCCGGGCGCGGCCTGCGGATGGTCTCGTCGCTGGCGCGCCGCTGGGGGACCTATCATGAATCCGCGGGCGGCAAGACCGTCTGGTTCGAACTGGCCCGCGACGGCGGGCCCATCGGCACCGGGCTGGGGTGAGCGCACAGGTGACGGGAGAAGCCCCGGAAGGGCGCTTGACGATGCAGCGCCGCGCGATCGAACGGCTGGAGGGCGAGCGTGACCGGCTCGAACGGCTGCTGCTGCGCCTGCCGTCCCTGATGGGCGAGTTGGACGTCGGCAAGCTGGCCCAGGGGGTGGTCGAGGCCGCGGTTGAGCTGTCCGGCGCCCGTTTCGGCGCGTTCGCCGCCGCCGACAGCGACGAGGAGACCGTGGTGTTCGTCGGCGCCACCGGGCCGCCGCCCGCGTTCGCCGAGACGCCGGCCCTGAAGGCGGCGCCGCTGCTCGCCGGCGCCATCTGGAGCGGCGAGGCCGTGCGGGTCGACGACGTGACCGCGTGGGCCTCCCGCGACGAGAGCGCCCGCGCCTATGGCGTGTTCGCCGACGGCCGCCTGGTGCGCAGCTGGCTGGCCGTGCCGGTGCGAGGCCGCGGCGGCGCCGTGCTCGGCGCGATCTACCTCGGCCACCACCGCGCCCACGCCTTCTCCGGCCGCCAGCACGAGCTGGTCGGCGGGCTCTGCTCGCAGCTCGGCGTGGCGATGGAGAACGCGGAGCTGTTCGCCGAGCGGGGCCGGATCGTGGCCACGCTGCAGAAGAGCCTGCTGCCGCCGCTGCTGCCGGACATCCCCGGGGTCGACCTGGCCGCGCGCTACCGGCCGACCGGGGCCACCAACCTGGTCGGCGGGGACTTCTTCGACGTCTTCGAGATGGCCGACGACCGCACCTGGGGGCTGATCCTGGGGGACGTGAGCGGCTTCGGCGCCGAGGCGGCGGCGCTGACCGGCATCGCCCGCTACACCGTGCGCGCCATCGCCGGGCCCGGCGACAAGCCGAGCGACGTGCTCGCCCAGCTCAACGAGGCGATGCTCCACCAGGGGCCGGCGGAGCGCTTCTGCACCGCGCTGTACGCGCTGGCGACCCTGCCGTCGGCGGCGGAGGGCACGGGCGGCGGGGTCGAGGTGCGGCTCGCCAACGGCGGCCACCCGCCCGGGCTGGTGCTGCGCGACGACGAGTCGGTGGAGCGGCTCGAAGAGGGGGCCGGCATCCTGCTCGGCGTCTTCTCCGACCCGGTCTTCGCCGACGAACAGGTGACCCTGCGGCCAGGGGACGCGCTGGTCCTCTACACCGACGGCGTCATCGAGGCACGCGACCTGACGGGCACCCAGTTCGGCGAGGACCGCCTGGCGGCGGTGCTGGCCACCTGCGCCGGCCGCTCCGCCGACGGCATCGCCCGCCGCGTCGAGCTGGCCGCCCTCGACCATCAGGGCAATCAGCCGTCAGACGACATCGCCATCGTGGTCCTGCGCGCCCGCCCCACCGCCCACCCGGCTTCCTAGCGGCTCGCGCACGGGGTCGCGTCCCGTCAGGTAGCAGACCCCACCGAGCAGCAGGAAGGTGACCGCCCCGAAGCCGAGGCTGACCACCGCCTGGCCGCCGTGCAGCAGGCCGGCCACGCCGAGGACGGCGCCCAGGACGGCGAAGCACAGGCCGCCGATCTTGTAGACCATCCGCTCCTCTTGGCTTGCCTGGCTCAGCTCGGGGTGCTTGCGCACGTGACTTGGTAGCGTAACCGCCGCCCCCCGGCGTGTCGATGTCAGCTCTCGCGCAGTTATCCCCTCTGTCGCAGTATGCGCGCCTACGGCAGTCAACGGTTCGCGGGGGGCCGGGTGCGCCGTACGTTCCTCAGATCAAGACAAGCGAGCGCACCTCTGTCGCCGGGGAGGCTCCGATGCACCGCACACGACTGCCCGCAACCCTGCTGGCCGCCGCCCTCATCGCCATGGGGCTGCTGGTCGCCGCCTCACGGCCGGTGGCAGCGGCGGCGACCGTCCTCTATGTGGACCAGAGCAACGCCAGCTGCAGCGACAGCGGCGCCGGCACGCAGACGGCGCCCTTCTGCACCATCGGCCAGGGCGCGGCGGTCGCCACCGCCGGCCAGACCGTCCAGGTCGCCAGCGGCACCTACAACGAGCTGGTCACCGTCGCCCACTCCGGCACCTCCGGCGCACCGATCGTGCTGACCGCCGCGCCGGGGGCCAGCGTCATCGTCAGCGGCAAGGCCGACGCCTTCAAGATCGCCTCCAAGAGCTATGTGACCGTGCGGAACTTCACCGTCACGGGGACCTCCAGCTACGGCGTCCTGGTGGCCAATTCCTCGAACATCGTCATCAGCGGCAACCACGTCAGTGCCGCCGGCCAGCGAGTGTCCGGTTCCACGAAGTACGGCATCAAGTTCGTCGGCTCGACCAACGCGCTGGTGTCCGGCAACGTCTCCCACGACAACTCCGACGCCGGCATCTTCCTGGACGCCACCACCAACGGCGTCGAGGTCACCGGCAACACCACCTACGGCAACGCCCGCGGCTACACCCGCGCCGCCCCCGGCATCGACGTCCGCGGCCACCACAACACCGTCGACCGCAACGTCAGCCACAACAACGAGGACTCCGGCCTGCAGTTCTACAGCGGCTCCCACGACAACCTGGTGGTCGACAACCTCAGTTACCGCAACGGCGACCACGGCATCGACGACCTGCACTCGACCGGTCAGCGGATCCTCTCCAACACCGTCTTCGGCAACGTGACCGCCGGGGTCAACCTCGAGGGCAGCTCCACCGGCGCCACCGTGGAGAACAACATCAGCGTCGACAACGGCGTCAACTCGCCGCGCACCAAGAGCAACATCCGCGTCGACGCCACCTCGACCAGCGGCACCACGGTCAACTGGAACCTCGTCGACTTGAGCGTCTCCGGCCAGGTCATGTACGTGTGGGGCGCCAAGAGCTACGCCACGCTGTCCGCCTTCCAGTCAGCCAGCGGCCAGGAGTCGCACGGCCGCCAGGCCAACCCGAGCTGGGTCGCGGCCGGGTCCAACTTCCACCTGAAGGCCGGCTCGCCCGCGATCGACTCGGCCAACTCCGGCGTCAGCGGCGAGACCAGCACCGACCTGGAGGGCAAGGCCCGCAGGGACGACTCGGCCACCGCCAACACCGGCACCGGCCCACGGACCTACGACGACCGCGGCGCCTACGAGTTCTGAGGGAGTTCGAGCGGGAATTCCAGCAGGTCGGTCTCGCGGGCCGGGAGGGCCGGGTCGAGCGGGACCCGGAACGTCTTGATCTCCCCCGGGCTGAAGCGCGCCCGAACCGTGCGCCCAACCAGTGGCAGGTCGATGGTGGCCTCGGCCGGTCGGCCGGCGCTCTCATAGGCACGGACGATCAGGTCGCCGCCGGGATCGCCAGGAGCGGCGGGACCCTCGCCCTCGGCGCGCTTCAGGGCGGTGACGACCACCGCCGCGGGCGTCACCGTGGCGAGCGACCCGCGTGGTGCCAGCGAACCGGGATGCGCGGATTCGAGCAGCGCGAACGGCTGCTGGTTCAGCTCGGCGGCGAGGCGCACCACGCCCGCCGCGCGCCAGTCGCCGGCGTGCGGCACCAGCCGGTAGGTGAAGCGCTGCACGCCCTGGTCCAGGTACTCGTACGGCACGCCGGGCCGCAGCGGCTCCGGGTCGTGCCAGGCGGAGACGGGGCTGCGCAGCACCGTCATGCCGATCGTCCCGCCGCCGACGTCGAAGCTGTACTTGCCGTCGTTGAGCAGCGCGAGCCCCGCCCGGCGGCCAGCACCGGGGAGGTGGCCGCTCACGTCGACCCAGGCCTGCGCGGGCCGCTCCTCCCCGTCGGTCGCGCGGACGACCTGCCCGCAGGGCACCTCCGCGGTCGCGGTCACCGCCTCAAGGGCGGTCGGGAAGCGCAGCTTCAGCAGCTTGAGCCGCTCCCGCCAGTCGACGGTGACCCGCACCTCCAGGTGTCGCGCCTCCCGCCCGAGCAGGAACTCCTCCACCAGCGTCGAATGCCCGTACTCACTCTCAACCCGCAGCACCGAGCGGACCGGCCCGTGCTCGACCAGCCGCACCGACCGGCACGTGAAGGTGCCGACAACTTGTGGGTCATCTTCTGGGTCGCCCACACCGGTGAACGACCGCACCCCATGCCCCCAGGTGTCGCTCCCGTCGTCGATCACCACGGCGTGCGGCGAGGACTCGGGCGGCAACAGCTCCACCCCGGACGCCTTGTCCCGCAGGCTCGCCAGCCAGCCAGTGGCCGCGTCCACCCGCAGCAAGAGATGCTCGCCCTCCAGGATGTCCAGGCTTGGCGTCCTCGGCCCATTTGCCGGGGGATCCACCACACCTCCTCCCCGGCTCATTATATCGTTCGCAAACCAACTCTGCAAGGCGCTATCCAACGCTTTCGAGCGCAAACGGAAGAGAACCCAGCCAAGCGCCGGCAGCGCCGCTGCGAACACCACGCGCTCGCGCCACGGCACGGTGGCGTGTGAGCGGGTCGCCTGGCTCGGCACCGGGTCGCCGCCGTCGTCGGTGACCAGCAGGGCGCTGCCGCGCGCAACCTCGAACTCGATTGCGGCGCGCACCGGCCAGGGATGCGGGTTGAAGGCCACCAGGGGCGTGGTGCCCGGCTCCTCAGGGATGCCGACCCGGCCCGCGACCGCCTGCGCGGCGCCGTACAGCGCCCGGCTGGCGATCGCGGCGGCCTCGCCGAGCTGGTCGCGGGCGTCGTCGTAGGCGGCGGCGACCGCGGTGCCCGCCAGGACGTCGTGCGCCTGGTTGAACAGCAGCTGCTTCCAGGCGTGGGTCAGTGCGGCGGCCGGGTATGGGCAGGCACCCTCGCTGAGGACCGCCGCACCCACCGCCCACTTCTCCGCCGCGAGCAGCAGGTGCTCGACGCGGCGGTTCTGCCGCTTGATGCCGGAGTGCGCGGCGTAGCAGCCGACCGCGTGCGGCTGCAGCTCGCCCGCGACGACCGGCAGGTGGTCGCCGTCGGCGGCCTGGAGCCGGTCGAAGAACTCCCGCGCGCGGGAGCACTCCAGCGGCGGGAACCCGTCCGTGCCGCCGAGCCGGCGGATCGAGTCGAGGTTCGCCCTGGTCGGCCCGCCGCCGTGGTTGCCGACGCCGTAGCAGCAGGCCACCTCGTGGTCCGCGCCGACCTCGGCGAGCTGCGCCAGCGCCGCGCGCAGGTGCTCGGCCAGGTCGATGCCAGGCGTCTGGTACTCATGCGGGACCCGGAAGGCGAGCACCCGCGATCCGTCCGCCGACTGCCACCAGAATCCCGCACCCGCCAACGGCAGCTCCCCCGGCCCTGGCCGCAGGAACAGGTAGCTGTCCAGCCCGCTCTTGCGCAGCAGTTGCGGCAGCGTGGCGGGATGCCCGAACGGGTCCAGGTTGCACCCGACGGTCGCGGTGATCCCAAGCTTGTCGAGCAGCCAGCGCTGCCCGTAGAGGGCCTGGCGCACCAGCGACTCCCCGCATGGCAGGTTGCAGTCCGCCTCGACCCACCACCCACCCGCGATCTCGAAACGCCCCTCGGCGACCCGGCGCCGGATCTCCCCGAACAGCTCCGGGTCGTGCTCCTCCACCCAGGCGAGGAACGCGACCGAGTCGCAGGTGAACACGAACTCCGGGTACTCCCCCATGCGCTCCAGCACCGACCGGAAGGTCGCCAGCACCGCCTGGTAGCCCTCCGGCCAGCGCCACAGCCACACCGGGTCGATGTGGCTGTTGCCGATCAGGTGGAGGGGGCGGCGCTCCCGCCTCGCATCGCCGTCGGACCGCTCCACCACAGCGCGGATCAGGGCCGGCGCAGCGGCTCGTCGGGCGCCGGGGCTGCCGCCTCGGTCCCAGCGGGTGTCGAGGGAGCCGGCTGGCGGCGGAAGGCGCCGAGAAGGGTGACCGCGAGGGTCGCGCAGATCAGCCCGGCGGCGGCGGACAGCAGGTAGCCGACGTGGACGGCGCTGACGAAGGCGTCGCCGACGACCCG
>DASWDC010000091.1:0-2003 GCA_036395655.1 Actinomycetota bacterium
TGCAGCGCCTCAGCAACGTCGGCCTGCTGCTGGCCCTGCTGGTCGCTGGCTGCAGCCTCGCCATCGCCGTCAGCGCGGGCCTGATCGAGCGCAAGCGTCCCTTCGCCCTGCTGCGCCTGAGCGGCGTCCCGGTGTCGAGCCTCAACCGGGTCGTCCTCGCGGAAGCCGCCGCGCCGCTGCTGCTGGTCGCCGCCGCCAGCGCCGGCCTCGGCCTCGGCGTCGCCGCCATGATCCTGAAGGTGGTCAGCGTCTCAGGGTGGCATCCCCCGGCCGCCGGCTACTGGTATGCCCTGGCCGCCGGCATCTCCTTCGCCCTACTGACGGTCGTCGCGACCCTGCCGCTGCTCAAACGCGTCACCTCGCTCGAAACCGCCCGCTTCGAGTAGAACGCCAAGGAAAGCAACCTTGCATATGCAAGGTTTGAGCGTGGATTGCTTTGAAATGCGGCTGCGAACCGCTAGCATCGGCCGCAGATGATGAACTATCGGATCGGCCAGGTCGCGGAGCTGCTCGGCGTCAGCGCCGACACCGTGCGCCGCTGGGCGGACGCCGGCCGGCTCGGGGCGCGGCGCACCGAAGGCGGCCAGCGCGTGATCGAGGGCGCCGCCCTGGCTGAATTCGTCACCGGGCTGCGGGAGTCGTCGGCGGCCGAGCGCGACGAGCTGGTGATGGCGCAGTCGGCCCGCAACCGGTTCGCGGGGATCGTCACCCGGGTGGTCAAAGACACCGTCATGGCCCAGGTCGAACTGCAGGCCGGCCGCTACCGGGTGGTCTCGCTGATGTCGCGCGAGGCCGCCGACGAGCTGGCGCTCGCCCCCGGCATGCTCGCGGTCGCAGCCGTCAAGGCGACCAACGTCGTGGTCGAACTGCCGTCCCAGGGTTCCAGTCGTTGAGTTGTTGTTGAGTTGTTGAGGAGGGCATCCGTGCTTCGCTCGCGTCCCAGTCTCCGCCATGCCGCCCTGCTCCTGCTGGTGGCAGTGCTCGCCACCGCCTGCGGCGGGAAGAAGCCCACCGCTGGGAGCGGAAGCTCCTCCACGGAGATCAAGGTGTTCGCCGCCGCTTCCCTGACCGCCGCGTTCACCAAGCTCGGGACCGACTTCACCGCCGCCCACCCCGGGGTGAAGGTCACCTTCAACTTCGCCGGCAGCCAGGCGCTCGCCACCCAGGTCCAGCAGGGCGCCCCGGCTGACGTGTTCGCCTCCGCCGACACCACCAACATGGACAAGGTCAAGAGCCTCGTCGGGACCCCGCAGCTGTTCGCCAGCAACCTGCTCCAGATCGTGGTCGCGCCCGGCAACCCGAAGGGGATCAAAAGCCTCGCCGACCTGGCCCGCGGCGACCTCAAGGTGGTGCTGGAGGCGCCGGAGGTGCCCGCCGGCAAGTACGCCGGCCAGGCCCTCGCCGCCCAGCACGTCACCGTCAAACCCGTCTCGCTGGAAGACAACGTCAAGGCCGTGGTGACCAAGGTCTCCCTCGGCGAGGCTGACGCCGGGATCGTCTACGTGACCGACGTCGCCGCCGCCAAGGCCAAGGTCGCGGGCGTCGACATCCCCAAGGACCAGAACGTACCCGCCACCTACCCGATCGCGGTGGTCACCGCCAGCAAGCACGCCCAGGACGCCCAGGCGTTCATGGACCTGGTCCGTTCCACCCAGGGCCAGCAGGTGCTCCAGAGCTTCGGGTTCCTGCCGCCCCCGACCTCGTGACGGCATGGCCGTGACCGCGCGGCGCCAGCGGACTGCCAGGAAGACGACCGGCGGGGCAGCGGCCGGGGCCGGGCGGGCGCCGCGCGCCTTCGTCGCGCTGGTCGGGCTCGCGGTCGCGTTCTTGGCGATCCCGCTTGCCGGGCTGCTTGTCCGCACGCCGTGGGGGAGCCTCGCCACCGACCTGCGCGATCCGGCGGTGCTGACCGCGTTGCGGCTGTCGCTGGTGTGCTCCGTCGGCGCGGTGGCCGCCTCGACGCTGGTTGGGGTGCCGCTCGCCTGGCTGCTCGCCCGCGTCCC
>DASWDC010000092.1:0-4487 GCA_036395655.1 Actinomycetota bacterium
GAGGCCCCTGGCGCCCCGGGCCTTGGCCCAGTCGGTGAGGGTGTCCAGCTCACGGCGGGTGAGGTCGCCGCCTCGTGGGATCCTGATCGCGAGCACCGAGCCGCCGGCCTCCAAGGCGCGGGTGAACACCCCGACGCCGCCGGCGGCGAACACCTCGCCGAGGTCGGCCAGTTCCATGCCGTAGCGCAGGTCGGGCTTGTCGGTGCCGAAGCGGCGCATCGCTTCGGCGAAGCTGAGGCGCGGGAAGGGGGTCGGCAGCGCGACGCCGAGGACCTCGCGCAGAACCGCCGTCATCAGGTCCTCGCCGAGCTGGTAGATGTCTTCTTCGTCGAGGAACGACAGCTCGATGTCGAGCTGGGTGAACTCGGGCTGGCGGTCGGCGCGCAACGCCTCGTCGCGGAAGCAGCGCACGATCTGGTAGTAGCGCTCGACCCCGGCGACCATCAGCAGCTGCTTGAACAGCTGCGGGGACTGCGGCAGCGCGTAGAACTCGCCTGGCTGCAGGTGGGTGGAGACCAGGAAATCGCGGGCGCCTTCCGGGGTGGAGCGAGTCAGGTAGGGGGTTTCGACCTCGAGGAAGCCGCGTTCCTCCAGCATGCGGCGCAGGACCGCGTTGGCGTGGGCGCGCAGCACCAGCGCCTGGCGCACCGAGGGGCGGCGGATGTCGAGGTAGCGGTAGCGCAGCCGCAGGGTCTCGTCGGCGTCGACGCGGTCGGCGACCGGGAACGGCGGGGTCGCGGAGGGGGCGAGGACCTCCAGTTCGGTGGCGGTCACCTCGACCGCGCCGCTGGGCAGGTCGGGGTTCTCGTTGCCGGCGGGGCGCGGGGCGACCGTGCCGCGGATGCGGATGCAGTCCTCGTTGCGGAGGGTGTGGGCGGTGTCGGTGGCGGCGGGGGCGGTCTCAGGGTGGACGACCACCTGGACGACCCCGGAGGCGTCGCGCAGGTCGAGGAAGACCACCCCGCCGTGGTCGCGGCGGCGGTCGACCCAGCCGGCCAGGCGCACCTCGGTGCCGGTGTCGGCGGCGCGGAGGCTGCCGCAGGCATGCGAGCGCATGGCACCCAGCAATGGACGGGGGCGGGTCACGTGGCGGCTCCAGGATCGTCGGTGGGCGGGGCACTGAGGAGGATGCCGCGGATCTCAGTGACGACCGCGTCCAACGGCACCTGCGTCTGGTCGTGGGCGGCCATGTCGCGGACGGTGGCCTGGCCGGCGGCCAGTTCCTCGTCGCCGAGGAGCACCACCGCGCGGGCGCCGCGCTTGGCGGCGGCCTGCAGGTGGCGGCGCAGCGGCCGCTCGGCGTAGGGCAGGTCGGCGGCGATCCCGGCGCGGCGCAGGTCGCGGACCAGTGTGACGCCGACCCCGGTCGCTCGGGTCTGGTCGGCGCCGGCCAGCGGCACGACCAGCACCGCCAGCGCCTCCTGCGTCTCCGGCAGGCGGCCAGCGCGCTCCAGGGCGAGCATGGTGCGGTCGACACCGAGCGCCCAGCCGATCCCGGGTGCCGGCGGGCCGCCGAGCAGCTCGGACAGTCCGTCGTAGCGACCGCCGCCGCCGAGGGCGTTCTGGGCGGCGTCCATGCCCTCGGCCTGCCACTCGAAGGTGGTGCGCAGGTAGTAGTCCAGGCCGCGGACCAGCCGCGGCGCCTCGACCCATTTCACGCCCGCCGCCGTGAGCAGCTCGCAGACGGCCTCGTGGTAGGCCTGGCAGGTGTCGCAGAGGCTGTCGCGCAGCAGCGGCGCGGCGGCGGTCAGCTCCTGGATGGAGGGGTCTTTCATGTCGAGCACCCGGAGCGGGTTCTGCTCGGCGCGGGCGCGCGCCTCGGCGGGGAGACGGTCGCCGAGCCCGCGGAGGAATCCCAGGAGCCGCTCGCGGTACAGCGGCCGGCAGGTGGCGTCGCCGAGGCTGGTGAGCAGCAGCGTCACCTCGGCGCCGAGGCGGCGGAAGACCTCCTCACCGACCAGGATGACGTCGGCGTCCACCGCCGGGTCGGCGCTGCCGACCGCTTCGATGTCGACCTGGGAGAACTGGCGCTGCCGGCCTGCCTGGGGTCGTTCGTAGCGGAACTGCGGCCCGTAGCAGGCGACCTTGACCAGGCCGGCGGTCGCGCCGACGCGGTTGTGCTCGATCAGCGCGCGCAGCACGCCCGCGGTCAGCTCCGGCCGGAGGGTCAGGGAGCGGCCGCCCTTGTCGGTGAAGGTGTACATCTCCTTCTGGACGACGTCGGTGGACTCCCCCACCCCGCGGGCGAACAGGGCCGTGTCCTCGAAGATCGGCGTCTCGACGCGCTGATAGCCAGCCAGCCGCGCCTGCTCCAGCATCACCCCGGCGACCGCCGCCCGCTGCGCCGCGTGCGGCGGGAGGTGGTCGTAGGTGCCCTTGGGCGCCTCGAAGCGGGCGGTCATCCGGCACCTCCGGCGGCACGCCGGACCGCGGGTTCCGGGGTGAGCCCGGCGAGGAACGGGTTGGTGGCCCGCTCCTGGCCGACGGTGGTCTCGGGTCCGTGGCCGGGCAGGACCTCGGTCTCGTCGGGGAGGGTCAGGAACCGGGTCGCGATCGAGCTGCGCATCGCGCGGCTGTCACCGCCGGGCAGGTCGGTGCGGCCGATCGACCCGGCGAACACCAGGTCGCCGGCGAACAGCGTCCCCGGCTCGCCGGGATCCGCCGGTGCCCGGAAGGTGACGTGCCCGCGGGTGTGGCCCGGGGTGTGGTCGACGGTCAACTCGACCCCGGCCAGGGCGATGGTCTGCCCGTCGGCCAGCTCGCGGACGTCGTCGGGCTCTTTGAGGTCGAGGCCGAGGCTGGCGAACCAGTCGCGCGCCTCCGGGCCGAACCCGGCCAGCGGGTCGCTGAGCAGGTACTGGTCATCCGGGTGGATGAACGCCGGGATGCCGTGGGCGCCGGCCAGCGGCGCCACTGTCCAGACGTGGTCCAGGTGGCCGTGGGTGAGCAGCGCGGCCACGAGGTTCAGCCGGTGGCGGGCGCACAGCTGCTCGATCCCCGGCAGGGCGTCCTGTCCGGGATCGATGACCAGCGCCTCGCTGCCCGGTCCGGTGGCGACCAGGTAGCAGTTGGTCTGGAACGATCCTGCGGGAAATCCGGCGATCAGCATTGGCGGCACAATCCGGTTCGGGAACTGGGTCGAGGGCGAGTCTACCGGAAGCCAAATTCCCGTCACTTGAGTTATCCACAGGGACCGACGGAAGCTCGTGCGCCCAAGTAGACTCGGGACGCGCAAGCGACCGGCTCGGCCGGCCTCCCACGGACGGCATCGCTCCGCTCGCCTGCGTGCTCGGCCGGCCGCTGGTGGGAGGCCCCGCGCTCAAAGCTTTTGACGCAGCTTTCATTTCGTAGCCTCGGAGGACCTTGCATGACGAAGCAGACACGCCAACGCGAGCTGGCCAGGCTCCGCGCCCGGCGGGAGGCCGAGCGCCACCGGACGCAGCGCAAGCGGGCGCTGCTGACCTACGGCGTGCTCGGCGTGGTCGTGCTGCTGCTGGGCACGGTGGGCGCCATCGCGCTCGCCAACCGGCCCAAGCACAAGGCCGCCGCGGCCACCACGACCTCGACGACCACCACGACCATCCCGCCGACCGGCGCCCGGATCGACGCGCCGGCCGCCCCGGCGACGGTCGCCTGCGGCGCCAAGCTGCCGCCCCGCCACCAGCACCCCAGCTTCAAGAAGGCGCCGACCAGCCGCCTCGACCCTTCCAAGACCTACGTGGTCACGCTGAAGACCTCCTGCGGCGTCATCAAGCTCCAGATGGACCCCAAGACCGCGCCGATCGCGGCGGCGAACTTCGTGTTCCTGGCACAGAAGGGCTTCTACGACGCCACCTGGTTCCACCGCATCGTCCCCGGCGGCGCCGCCGGACTCGCGGTCATCCAGGGCGGCGACCCCAAGGGCACCGGCCAGGGCGGCCCCGGCTACAGCATCAAGGACGAACCGCCCAAAAAAATCAAAGACCCATACAAGCAATACACCATCGCCATGGCCAAGACCTCCCAGCCGAATTCCGCTGGCAGCCAGTTCTTTGTCAACAGCGGCGACAACGCCAAGCTCCCGGCCGACTACGCCCTGTTCGGCAAGGTCATCTCCGGCCAGAAGGTGGTCGACAAGATCGCCGCGATCCCGGTCGGCGGCAGCAGCGGCGACACCCCGCTGCAGTCAGCCTGGATCGAGCAGGCCACCGTGCAGGTGAGCTGACCCGGACGGCTGACGGCTGAAGGCTGACGGCTAGAAGGTCTTGGCGCTGTCGAGCAGGATCGTGATCGGGCCGTCGCCGACCGACTCGACCAGCATGTAGGCGCGGAAGCGGCCGGTGGCGACCTTGAGGCCGCTCCCGGCGAGACACCGGGCGACCGCGTCGACCAGCGGCTCGGCGTGCTCGGGCCGGGCTGCGTCGATGTAGGAGGGGCGGCGGCCGCGGCGGGCGTCGCCGTGGAGGGTGAACTGGCTGACCACCAGCACCCCGCCGCCGGTGTCGAGC